>JAJZYC010000003.1 GCA_021806125.1 bacterium | reverse complement strand
ATATAGTGGGAAAAGATATTCTTAAATTTCACGCGGTTTACTGGCCAATTATGCTTTTCGCTTTGGGAATCGAACCGCCTAAAACAATAATGGCTCACGGCTGGTGGCTTACCGACGGCAGGAAGATGTCGAAGTCTCTTGGAAATGTTGTAGATCCTGTATCGTTAATTAATAAATTCGGTCCCGACGCTCTAAGGTATTATCTTTTAAGCGAAATCACACTCGGCTTGGACGGCGACTTTAATATAGATAATTTTGTCGTGAGATATAATTCCGGGCTTGCAAACGACCTGGGAAATTTAGTTTCCAGAACCGCCGCAATGTTAAATAAATATATGGGAGGGGCGGTCCCTGGTGCGGGCGTTCCTGAAGACGCGGCTGTTTTAAAAACCGCTTACGATATTTTAAGCGGTTTAGACGCAAGATACGACGATTACGATTTTGCAAAGATTTTGGAAGATATATTCAGGTTTATAAACACTCTGAATAAATATATAAACGATTCCGCTCCTTGGAAATTAAATATCGAAGACCCGGAAGAAAAAACTGTTTTATTAAAAATACTGAAAACCGCCGCCGTTTCTATTTATCATATATCTTATCTGATTTATCCGTTTATGCCGGAAACGTCAAAAAAAATTAACGGCATATTCAATATTGAGCTGTTCGATTCTGCCGGTTTTTCGGTGCGTCCCGAAGATATGGCGGCTCATTGCGGGAAATTATTTAAAGACGGATGCCGCATATCGGAAAAAGCCGAAATTCTGTTTCCGAGAATAAAATTTGAAGAATAAAAATAATAAACAATGATAGATTCGCACTGCCATCTTGAAATGCCGGAGTTCGATTCCGACCTTAAAGACGTTCTTGCCAGAATGTCCGAAAACGGCGTGACTCATGCCGTTTCCATCGGCTCTTTGGCTCAGAACGAAAGGATTGAAAAAACTATCGGGATAGCCGATTCTTACGATAATATATATACGACCCTCGGAGTTCATCCTAAAAGCCCGTATAAAGACCTCGAAAGCATATCGGAACTTTTTGAAAAATATTATTCAAAAAATAAAAAAAAGATAGTTGCCGTCGGAGAAATAGGTTTGGATTATTTTTTGCCTGATATTTCAAAAGAAGATTTTGAAAAAATTAAAATTCAACAGAAGGAATTATTTAAATTTCAGCTCGGACTTGCATCCTCAAACAGGCTTCCAGTTATAGTACACATAAGAGATGCTTATGAAGACGCCTTAATTATTTTAAAAGAATACGCAGGAAATTCCGGCGGCTTTTTTGGCGGAGTCATCCATTGTTTTTCGTCCCCGGAACGGAGTATAGCCGGCGAATTTTTAAAAATGGGTTTTTTTATATCTTTTTCCGGCAATATAACGTATAAAAAAAACGGCGGATTAAGATCCGTGATTAGGTATATTCCCTGCGAAAAACTCCTCATAGAAACCGACAGTCCGTATCTTGCCCCGCAATCTTTCAGGGGGAAAAGAAACGAACCTTCGTATGTCCGCTTTGTTTTGGACGCGGCCGCCGTTGAAAAAGGCGTCGAAAGAGAAAAACTGGACGGCTTAACCGTCCAAAATACCGTTAATCTGTTTTCTCTCGAAGGCGTAGCCGGTTTTTATCCGTCTGTAGCTTATAAAATCAGAAATTCGGTTTACATAAACCTTACCAATAAATGCACCAACAGATGCACGTTCTGTCCCAAATATCAGGGAGGCAAAACGAATTTTTGCGTGAAAGGATATAATCTGGAATTAAAAAAAGAACCGACGGCAGACGAAGTAGTTTCATCCGTTTTCCGATATTACAATTTTAACGAGGCCGTATTTTGCGGACTCGGCGAGCCTACCTTAAGAATAGAAACTCTTAAGGAATCTGCTAAAGCCATAAAGGCTATTGCGGGTGGCATAAAAATCCGGCTCGATACGGACGGGCTTGCCGACGCTGTTTACGGACGCAATATAGCCGCAGAGCTTGAAGGGCTTATAGACAGCGTAAGTATAAGCCTTAACGCTCAAAACAGCTCGTTTTATAACGCTATCTGCGCGCCGCATATAACCGGCAAAGGAATCGATGCCTATGCTTCCGTTATCGATTTTATAAGAGAATCTAAAAAGCGGATACAAAACGTCACGGTGACGGCAATAGATCTGCCCGGAGTCGATACCGCCTATATAGAAGAACTTGCAAGAAATCTCGGAGTCGCCTTTAAACTGAGGCATTATAACGACGTCGGTTAATTTTAGGAAACAATCACCCCGTAAGGCTGACGGGGTGATAAATAAAATTTAATGATGCGGATTAATTTGTGTTAGTAATCCCGTTTGATTTTTTAACGCTGTTTTGTTAATATAAACCTATAAAAAAACCATATATGGAAAAAATTTTAATTTCGGATATAAAGGAAAATCAAAAAGTAGATTCGATATTTCTTGTTAAAAGCAAATCGCAGGCTACCGGAAAAACAGGAAAACCTTACGTTTATTTAAAATTATCCGATAAAACCGGAGAAATAAAAGGCTACATATGGGATAACGCAGAAAAATTAGCCCCTTTGTTCGACACGGGAGACCTTGTAAGGGTGAAGTCTAAAACTTCTATTTTTCAGAACGAATTACAGCTCGGCATTTCCGAAATAGAAAAAGTCGAATACGGCATGCTTGGCCCCGATGCAATGGCGTTATTCTGTAAATCTTCCAAAAACGATGTAGAATCTATGTTTCAAGAGCTTAAATCTATTTTAAAAGAAAACTTGACAGATGAATATATCGTAAAACTTACCGATAAATTTTTTGAGGATGAAACTTATATAAAACTGTTAAAAACTCTGCCTGCCGCAAAATCGATACATCATGCCTATATAGGCGGATTACTGGAACACACTCTCAGCATGATAAAAATAGGCGTTTTTCTTTCCGGGCACTACAGCCGGTATGTAATAAAGGATATTCTTTTATCCTCTATTTTTCTTCACGATGTAGGAAAAACCGAAGAGCTGAGAATTAAGAACAACGTTACGGAATATTCCGATGAAGGAAGGCTTATAGGACATATAGTTCTAGGCGCGGAAGCCGTAAATAAAAAAATAGCAGAAATTCCCGGTTTTCCGGAAAATTTAAAACTACTCCTGCTTCATTCCATAATATCGCATCACGGAGAACTGGAATACGGTTCACCTAAAAGGCCTAAAACGCCCGAGGCTTTTCTCCTGCATTATATAGACAATATGGATTCGAAAGAAAATCAGTTTGCCGATTTTATGGATAATAATAATACCCTGTGGAGCCAGTATTCAAAGCCGTTAGACAGATATATGCTTAACCCCAGAATATTTTTCGCTGGAGCGGCCGAGGACGAAGCTTAAAACGCTTGATTAAAGTTTTAGTTGCTAAAATAATCAATATATTATAACATTTATATTTAACTCAATGCATGTTTTATTTTTTAGGTTGATATATAAGGAGATATTTTATTATGTTTGTAGATAGTTTAATCGGTTTGTTCAGCAACGACCTTGCCGTAGATCTTGGGACGGCAAACACCCTTATTTACGTTAAGGATAAAGGTATTGTTTCCAACGAGCCTTCGGTGGTTGCTGTCCACATAGACCTGCGCGGGGATAAAAAAATTCTTGCCGTAGGAAAAGACGCTAAGAAAATGCTGGGTAGGACACCAGGCAATATATCTGCCATAAGACCTATGAAAGACGGTGTCATAGCGGACTTCGAAGTCGTAGAGGCGATGCTGAAATATTTTATAAGAAAAATCCATAATAGAAAAACTATGATAAGGCCGCGAATTATCGTTGCGATTCCGTCCGGCATTACAGCCGTGGAAAGAAGGGCGGTAAGAGAATCGGCCGAAGCGGCGGGAGCTAGAGTAGTTTACCTGATAGAAGAGCCCGTAGCCGCTGCGATAGGCGCGGGACTTCCCATTACCGAAGCCGCCGGAAATATGATAGTCGATATAGGAGGAGGAACTACCGAAGTGGCGGTGATTTCTATGTCTGGCATAGTTTTTGCCAAATCTCTCAGGGTAGGCGGAGATAAAATCGACGACGCCATAATTCAATACATAAAGAAAAAGTATAATCTTCTCATAGGCGACAGAACGGCTGAGCTTGTCAAAATGACTATAGGCACCGTTTATCCGGTTGAAGAAGAATCAAAAATGAATATTAAAGGAAGAGACCTTGTAAGCGGGATACCTAAAATTATCGAAATAACTTCTTCCGAAGTTTTGGAGGCTATATCGGAACCTGCGGCGCAAATAGTCGATGCAATAAAAACTACGTTAGAAAAAATTCCGCCGGAGCTTTCCTCCGATATCGTCGATAGAGGAATAGTGCTTGCGGGTGGCGGAGCTCTTTTGAAAAATATAGACGTTCTCATCAGGGAACATACCGAACTTCCGGTCATCATAGCGGACGATCCTCTGACCTGCGTGGTTCGCGGAGCAGGCAAGGCATTGAGCGAAATTAACGTCCTGAAAGATATAATGCTCGAGAATTAACCCCCGTAATTATTTAATCGTTGTGGGAAAATTTATTAAAAAGTTAAAGCTTAAAAAACACAAGGACGCAATAGTTCTTCTTATAATCATAGCAATATCAGCCTCGATTTATATACTTTCCGCGAACGGATTTAAATTCGGAGGTTTATTTTCTGATTTTATAAGCGATTCAGTATATTCAATTTATAAAGCCGTAGATTATCCGGTCGGAATTTCCGAAAAACTTTATAAAAATTATATAGACCTTGTATCCGTTAAGGAGCAAAATAAGAAGCTTAAGTCGGAATTAAAGAAGATAAAATTTAAGCTGAACCTTTATAAGGCCTACGATATAGAAAATAGGAACTTAAAAGCCGTCCTATTTTTAAAAAACTCCATAAATAAAAAGTCGATTCCCGCCGCCGTTCTGCTTCACGGGATAGAAGACTGGTTTTATAGTCTCTATATAAATAAAGGCGCTAAAGACGGAATCGAGAACGGAGACGGTGTTATTTCGTACGGGGGAGTGGTAGGCCGGGTCGTTTATGCGGGACGCCATCGTTCCAGAGTTATTCCTGTTACCAATCCGAAATGCGTTTTTTCGGTAATAGATGCTAATACCGGAACTATGGGCATAGCGCAGGGAATAGGGAACGGTTATCTCAAGATGAGATTCGTATTCAATTCCAAAAAAATAGATAAAGGAGATAAAATTTTGACGTCAGGGCTGGGAGGCGTTTTTACTCCAGGCATATATGTAGGCAGGGTAGTCCTTATAAGAAAAAAAAGCTATAATATATTTCAGCGCGTAACCATAGTCCCATATAAAAATTTATTTAACGGCAAATATGTCCTCGTCGAGAAATAATATATACAAATATATTTACACAATATGTTTATTCTTGTTTTTAATGATATTGTCCCTAATTTTTAACGATAATTTCAGTTCCGGCGGTTTCTATATATTTCCCAATCTCGCTATAGCCGGTTTAGTATATATATCTGCATATTTAGACCTATATCCCGGATGGCTTACGACCTATATATTATTTTATATATACGGTTCTATGACGCCTTTAAATCCTTCCGTTTTCGGATTTATAGGAACGCTGTCCTATGTTGTTTCATATATTTTATGGCGCAAGATTCCTTACGACAATGCGGTTACCGAGATACTATCAGCATTTATCGCCTCGTCGGTTTACTATCTCGCGCTTTTTCTGATTGTCTTTTATTACTACGGCATGCATTTTTTATATTGGGATTTTTTCCTTTTCTACGGTTTCCCCGTGTCCGTTTCGACCGCTCTTTTTACCCCCGCGGTATTTTTCTTTTTTAAAAAAGCAGGATATAAAAATTTTTTAAAAAAGAATAAAATAATATATTTATAAATTAGAAGAAAATATTTGCATAAATTTCAGCCTGAATATAAAATATAATGCAACAGGAATAAAATATTAAAATTATTTAAGGAGCTTTAAAAAATTATGCTTGATTTCTTAAGAAGATTTTATGCACATACCGCAGGTAAAATTATTACAATACTTGTAGGACTTTTATTTATCGTAGGCTTTAGTTTTCTTCCATATATTTTGGGCGTAGGAAGAGGGGTTTCGCCTCAGGATGCCGCCACGGTAGCCGGAAAGAGAATATCTTTAAACGAGTTAAGCAGGTATTACGGAAAGCTTGAAAATGAATACGAGAAACTTTATGGAAAAAAATTAAACCAAAAAGAATTAAGCGAATTGGATTTAACCGGTTCCGCTCTCTCGTCTTTAATTGCCGACAGAGTTTTGGAATCGAAAAAAGACGTATTCGGAATAAATGTTTCCGACGGATTTATAGCGCGTAATATAGCATCTTTTCAAGAGTTTCAAAAAGACGGAAAATTCAGCAACAGATTGTTTAAAAACATTCTCCTTTCCAACCATACTACTCCAGCAAGTTTTGAAAAAAAATATAAAGCCCAAATAATAAGGGGTTATATAAGAAGAATAATAGGCGAATCTTTCAGCATAGCCGACGTTCAATTTTTAAACGACTATAAAATTAAAAATAAATCCGTTTCTTTTGAAATAGCGGTTTTCGGCTCGAAAAACAAAGCAGGCGGTTTTCTTAAGAAAGCGGTCATCTATAATAAAGACTTTAGCGGACAGGCAAAAAAATACGGCGGAACGGTTAGGAAAGTTCCTCTTTTTTCGGAGATAGACCTCGTAAAATCGGCTTATTTCAAAAAATATTCCATAAGCGGAAGCATACTTAAATCTATATTTTCTACGGGGCAGGGCGAGGTTGTATCTGGGGTTTTTCCGGTGAAATCAGGGTATGCCGCAATTAAAATATTAAAGGTTTATTTTCCCGAATATGTTTACGATGCAAATACTAAAGGCGGCGGAGAGGCATTGTTAAAAGAAAAAGAGATTTACGGTTTTCAGAAAGAGCAGGAATTTCTTGATGATTACGTTGATTATTTAGAATCCAAATCGAACGTTAAAATTAACAGAAGCGCGTTATCGGCGTTTCATCCCTATTGATTTAATTTAATTTGACTGGCGCTATTATAAAAAAATGAACGGTAAAGAAGTTTAATATGGAAGATTTACAAAATTATTTAGATTTCGCGGTCGAACTTGCTAAAGATTGCGGAAAAATCATCTCTAAAAATTTTAGAAAAACTCATACCGTAAAATATAAAGGTCCTGTCGATATAGTTACTGAAGCCGACGCGGCCTCTCAGAGTTATGCCGTCCTCAGCATTAAAAAAGCGTTTCCGTCCCATTCTATTCTTGCCGAAGAAGACAACTTTAATATTTCTAATAATTCCGGATTTAAATGGATTATAGATCCGTTGGACGGCACGACGAATTATGCCCACGGACTTCCTATTTTTTGTTTTTCTGCAGCGCTGGAAAAAGATTCGGAAATAATTATGGGATGCGCATATAATCCGGTCTTAAAAGAGATGTTTTCCGCCGTTAAAAACGGCGGAGCGTATTTAAACGGCAAAAAGATTAACGTTTCTAAAACGGCCGTATTCGAAAGATGCCTGCTGTCAACCGGTTTTCCGTACGATAAAAAAATTAATCCCGATAATAATTTCGACTATTTCAGGAATATTTCAGTTGACGTGAGGGGCATAAGGCGGCTCGGTTCGGCGGTTTTAGATATCTGTTACGTCGCCGCAGGATTTCTCGACGGATACTGGGAGCTTAATCTAAACCCGTGGGATATGGCTTCGGGAAGTTTGATAATTAAAGAAGCCGGAGGCGTGGTTACGGATTTTTGCAAAAAACCTCTGGATATTTATAAAAAAAGGATACTGGCATCTAACGGTTTGATTCACGACCGGATGTCGGAAATTCTATGCAGATAAAATATGTCGTCTCAATATAACGAAAACGGAATATTAAAGGGGCAGAAAAACAGGATTAATTTACTTGCGGTTATCGTTACGATACTCCTTGCAATATTAATCGTCCGGCTTTTTTATCTGCAGATTGTCGAAGGCGGCTACTATTACAAACTGGCGAAAGATAATGCTACAAGAGTAATTTATCTTACCGCTCCTAGAGGCGATATACTTTCTAAAAGCGGTAAAATATTCGTAGATAACGAATCTTCGTTTAATATCGCCGTTATTTTATCGCGCGTAAAAAAAAAGAAAACGGAGTTCAAGTTCCTTGCGGGTTTAATGCATAAAAACTATAGAAAGATTTTACAAAAAGTAAAAAAAGAAGAATTTTTGCCTCCCTACGAGCCTATTATTTTAATCCGCAATATTTCGATTAAAGAACTTTCTAAGTTTGAGGTGAACAAGCTCTTTCTGAAGGGTTTTTTTATAGCAAAAATTCCTATAAGACATTATCCATTTGGGAAAATGGGCGCCCAGATTTTCGGATACGTCGGGCCGGTATCTTCGACGGAGTTAAAAGAAAAAAAGTACGGTTATCTTAACTCGTCCGATATTATAGGAGAAACCGGACTGGAGTATTACTATCAAAAATATCTGCACGGCAAAGACGGCGAAAAAAGAATCGTCGTGAATTCCAAAGGCGAACCCATAGGCAATATAGTCGTCAAAAAGCCGGTTATGGGTGCGAATTTATATACCACGCTCGATTTTTCCCTGCAAAAACTTGCGTACAAGCTTATGAAAAAAAGGGAGGGCGCAGTAATCGCGGTGAATCCCAAAAACGGAAAGATTCTGGCTATGGTATCTACGCCGTCTTTTAATCCTTTTTATTTTTCGGAGGGCATAAGCAGAAAGCACTGGGATTCAATTATAAACAACGACGAACATCCTTTGCAGAACAAAGGTATTCAGAATGCTCTTGCCCCCGGTTCGACTTTTAAAGCGGTTGCTTCTCTTGCTGCTTTGTCTTTGCATCTCATCACGCCCGAAGAAAAAATTTATTCCGGTCCGACTTTTAAATTGGGTAATGCCGTATTTTATAACTGGAATCCGAATCAAAATTCTAAAGTAAACCTTTACAGGGCGATTGCGGAATCCGTGGATACATATTTTTATTCTATAGGGGTCAGGATAGGCATAGATCAGCTTGCGGATTACGCCCATAGGTTAGGCTTGGGGGAGAAAACCGGAATAGACCTTCCAGACGAAAATCCGGGATTCATACCGACCAAGCGGCTTGTCTATAAAAGGTATCACAGCCGTTGGTATAAAGGTTCAACCCTTTCCGCAATCATAGGACAGAGTTACGACCTGGTGTCTCCCATACAGCTTTTGATGGCATACAGTGCTATAGCCAACGGCGGAAATCTTTACAGGCCGTTTCTTTTGCAAAAGATAGTGTCTTGGAACGGAAAGATATTGAAAGAAATGAAGCCCAAATTCGTCCGCCGCATAAATATAAAACAAAAATATCTTAACGCCGTTAAAAAGGGTCTTTGCGGCGTCGTAAGCAAGAATTACGGAACGGCGATAAACGCAAGAATAAAAGGCATAAAATTTTGCGGTAAAACCGGAACAGCCCAGATTATTTCAAAAACATATTCTATTTACGATATAAAATATATACCGAGAAAATACCGCGATAATGCATGGTTCGTGGGATTTGCTCCTTTGAATGACCCTAAAATAGCCGTCGTGGTATTGGATATGCATGCAAGATTTCTCGGAGCGAACGCGGCGGTCATAGCTAAAAAAATCGTCGAAAAATATTTAGAGCAAAAAGGCTTATGGAAGCCGCCTCTGCATAAAAAAAACGAAAAAGGCAAAAAAGGCGGGAAAAACAAAAGCAAACTGCCGAGCTTTATATATACGAGTTTTTAATATGAAAATATTGGATAATCAGTACGCTAAAAATTTTGATTTTATAATGTTTTTCACGGTTATTTTAATATCCGTCATAGGCATTATAAATCTTTACGGTTCTTTGAGCTTAAACCACAAGGATTTCCTCGACCCCTACGTAATAAAGCAGATTATATGGTTTGTAATATCTTTCTTTATAATGTCCGTAATAATAACTATCGATTATAATACGCTTATAGAAGCCGCCTATTATATTTACGGCTTTATTTTAATATTTATTACGGTCGTACTGTTAAAGGGCAGAATTACCCACGGAGCCTCAAGGTGGATTTCTCTGGGCATGTTTTCGTTCCAGCCGTCCGAACTCATGAAAATAGGCTTAATATTTGCCCTTGCCAAGTACTTTACGTCGTATGAAAATAAAAAAGGCTATTCCCTTAAAGGGCTTATCGTTCCTTTTATAGTAATTATCATACCGGTTCTGCTTATAGCAAAAGAGCCCGATTTAGGTACGGCGCTTATCGTTTTATTTATCGGTTTTATTATGGTTTTTCTTGCCGGAATCAAAAAAAGTTCTATGGCCGTTCTTGCCGGAATTGCGCTGGTCGTCGGTCCGCTTTTGTGGTTCAGGTTAAAACCCTATCAAAAAAGCAGAATACTTATATTTTTACATCCTGCCAAAGATTATCTGGGAGCCGGATATAACATTATCCAGTCGGAAATCGCGGTCGGGGCGGGGAGGTTTTTTGGAGACGGGTTCGGTAACGGTTCTCAGAGCACTTTAGATTTTTTGCCGGCGAAACACACCGATTTTATATTTTCTACGTTTATGCAGCAGTTTGGTTTTTTAGGCGGGCTGGTTCTTATAGCGCTATATTTTATTGTAATAATAAGGGGCTTTAAAATAGTTTACAGGGCAAAAAAGCTGCAGGGATTTCTTCTAGGCGGAGGCGCCCTAGGCATTATTACGTTTCATGCTATAATAAATATGTATATGACGGTAGGGCTTTTGCCGGTCGTGGGCGTTCCGCTTCCTTTTTTCAGCTACGGAGGGACGTCGCTAGTGGTCGATATGTCGGCGGCGGCTATACTTTTAAATATATCTATGAGAAGATACAAATTTCAGTCTTAAAAAATGAAAAAATATAAAAATTTAGATATCCGAAACATTTCTATTTTAATATCTTCCTTTTTTTATGCCGGGTTTTTTCCATACGGCCCTGGTACTGCCGGTTCCGTTGCGGCATTTTTATTATATATACTGCTGTTAAGGTTTTTAAATCCTTTTTATTATTTAGCGCTCTGCCTTTTTATATTTATTTCGGGGGTTTATTTCTCGTCCAAGGCGGAAAAAATATCGGGCATCGCCGACCCGCCTTTTGTCGTAATAGACGAAGTGCTGGGATATCTTTCGGTTGCGGCGGGGCTGTTATGGATGCGTTTTTCTTTTTTTCACCTTTTTATATATGCGTTATGCGGGCTGGCGTTATTCCGTTTCTTCGATATATTGAAACCTTTTCCTATCGGAATAATCGACAAAAAAGTCAAGGGCGGATTAGGCATTATGCTCGACGACCTTGCCGCCGCCGTTTTCTCCTTGATAGTTTTGCGTTTTATAATAATAGTTATAGCAGGATTTTGAGCGTAGATTTTACCTTTTTATAGAAAAAATGTTAAAATAATATCCTGAATCGTATAAAGAACAGTATAGACTAAATCTTGAACATGGAAAATAAAGACAAAGAGCATAAAGATATTAAAATCCTTGTTATATCAGATAACCATAATTTTGCTGGAGCGGGAGAGATTATAAAAGACCTTTCCGACGTGCTTTCAAATTACGGTTTGGGGTTTAAAGAAGCCGTTATAATGCCTGAAAGCCAGAGAGACGGCATATATAAAGTAATGTCTTATATGGCGTCCGGAGATTCTTTCGTTATAGTATGCGGGGGAATGAAAGAGGGTGTTTCTTTAACCCGCGATACCGTTTCCGCGGTTTTTAAGAGAGAACTTGTCAGAAGCAAAGATGCCGCAGATTTAATGGCCCTTGTTTATGAATCCGAAAAGAAAGTTTTCGGCAATTCCGATGAAAAAGCCTGTTATTTTCCAGAACATTCTTTTATTGTACCTAACCAGAATTCCGGAATTTCCGGTTTTTATCTGACCGAGCCTATATTTTTTGCGGCTATGCCGCTTGAAACTAAAAATGCCGTAAATATGTTTAAGAATCATATACTCGGAAAAATGCTCGGTAAGCTCGGCATTAATTATTTTGTCAGATTAAGGAAATATAAGCTTTTTGGCTTAAAGGAAAAAGAATTCGAAATTCTTTTCGAAAAATTAAAAAAAACTGCCGAGTGTGGCCTTGATTATGAATTTTCATACGGCGAATTCATCGTGTCCGCCGCCGTCAACGGCGTTTCTACCCAGAAACTTAACGAAAACGTAAAGTCGCTGGACAATAAAGTCGGCGAAATTTTTAAAGACTATCTTTACGGTTTCGACGATGACGAACTTAATATAGTATGCTCGTATCTTCTAAAAGAAAACGGTATAAAGATTGCAGTTGCGGAATCGCTTACCGGCGGTTATATTTCGGATAAGCTTACGGATTTGCCGGGGGCTTCGGCTTATTTCGTTTACGGCGGCGTGGTGTATTCCGATTACGCAAAAACCGCTCTTCTTGGAGTAGATAAAGCGGTTATAGAAAAAGAGGGCGCGGTATCGGATAAATGTGCTATAGAAATGGCGGAAAAAGCGAGAGAAAATGCAAAGGCCGACATAGGTATTGCGGTAACCGGATTTGCCGGACCCAAAACGGAATACGATAATTATCCCGTAGGGACGGTTTTCATAGCACTTTCCAGTTCCAAAGTAAAAGAAGTAAGAAAATATTCGTTTTCCGGTTCCCGCTTAGACGTTAAAGCATATACGGCAAAAATGGCGTTGTTCTGGATATACCGCCTTGTAAGCGGGACGCCGCAGTCTTTAATAAAAACGTAACAATAATTTAACTTGATAATATTTCTTTTTTGATATATAACTTTTAAATAAAAAAAATAAAATAAGAAAAGGAAGGAATAATTATGGCGTTAAAATCCGGCGGCAATAAGGGAGACTCGAGTCCGTCCCTGTCAGAAAATAAAGTTAAGGAACAGCCTATGCATGAGCAGAAAATAAAAGCGTTAGACCTTGCTATTGCCCAGATAGAAAAGCAGTTCGGAGCCGGAGCTGTAATGAAACTCGGCGGAAAACCGCCGGCTGAGGATATTCAGTCTATTCCTACTGGTTCTCTGTCATTAGATATTGCCCTCGGTATCGGAGGAATACCTAAAGGAAGAGTTATCGAGATATTCGGTCCTGAATCCTCGGGAAAAACTACCCTTACCCTTCAAATCGTCGCTCAGGCCCAAAAAAAAGGCGGTATCGCCGCCTTTATCGATGCAGAACACGCCTTAGATTTAAAATACGCAAAAAAAATCGGTGTAAACGTGGACGAACTTATAATTTCCCAGCCCGGCACAGGCGAAGAAGCTTTGGAAATAGCCGATTCTCTCGTGAGGTCCGGTTCTATCGATGTTTTAGTTATAGACTCGGTTGCCGCTCTTGTTCCCAAGGCCGAGATAGAAGGCGATATGGGCGATGCGCATATGGGGCTTCAAGCCCGCCTTATGTCGCAGGCGTTGAGAAAACTTACTTCGGCAATTGCGAAATCGAACACATCCGTTATATTTATCAATCAGATAAGAATGAAAATAGGCGTTATGTTCGGTTCTCCCGAAACTACCACCGGAGGCAACGCCCTTAAATTTTATGCTTCCGTCCGAATAGACATAAGAAGAATAGGTTCAATCAAAAAAGGAGACGAGGTCGTAGGTTCGCGCACTAAAGCGAGAATAGTAAAAAATAAAGTCGCCCCCCCATTTAAAGAGGCGGAATTCGACATAATTTACGACAGCGGAATATCCTTGGAAGGCGATATAGTCGATCTCAGTTCCGAAAACGGCATTATAGAAAAATCGGGAACATGGTTCAGCTACGGCAAAGAAAGATTAGGGCAGGGCAGGGAAGCCGCCAAAGAAACCCTGAAAAACAATCCGGCGCTTCGCGACGAGATATATTCTAAAATTTTAGACAAATTTAATCTTAAGGCATAAAGAAATATAACTTGAATAAATATAGTTAAAATGAGCGAAGAATCGGTTCAATCCAATCAATCTTATCAGTCCGCAGAACGGCAGTCACTTATAGAAACTATCTTAAAAACTGCGGTAGCTCAAGGGGCTTCGGATATCCATCTTAAGGTAAATACTTATCCTATTTTTAGAATAGACGGCGATATTTACCGGCAGGAAAGTTTCGGCATAATGTCTAAGGAAGTAATCGAAAAAATAGCCGGAAGTATGATGGATAAACATCAGCTTAAAGTATTTCAGGATAACAGGGATGTCGATCTTGCCTACAGCCTGTCCGAAGTCGGTAGATTCAGGGTAAATATATATTCCCAGAGAAATTCGTTAAGCATTGCAATGAGATATATTGCGTTTGACATTCCGGCTTTCGACTCGCTTAATCTTCCTAAAATAATCAAGTCAATCGCCCTTAAAGAGAGAGGGCTTATACTCGTTACGGGTATTACCGGAAGCGGAAAATCGACTACGCTTGCCTCTATGATAGATTATATCAACAACAACAAGCCGGTTAACATCATAACCGTGGAAGACCCTATAGAATATCTTCATAAAGATATAAAAGCCGCAATAAACCAGCGGGAACTCGGTATGGACGTTTATTCCTTTTCCCACGGCCTGAGGGAAGCGCTGAGGCAGGACCCCGACGTTATCCTCGTCGGCGAAATGCGCGACCTCGAAACTATAGAAACGGCAATAACTGCCGCCGAAACCGGGCATCTCGTTATGAGTACGCTCCATACCCTTGATGCACAGGAAACTATTAACCGAATTATAGCGGTTTTTCCGCCGTATCAGCAAAAACAGATAAGAATACAGCTTGCCTCCGTTATTTCAGCCGTAATATCGCAGAGGCTCATAATCAGAGCCGATAAAAAAGGGCGGCTTCCTTCAATAGAAATAATGCTCGGGACAGAGACTATAAAAGAATGCATTGCTAACGAAGACAAAACGGCAAGCATAAGAGATTATATAAAAAGCGGAAATATTCAGTACGGAATGCAGACTTTCGACCAGTCGCTTTATAATTTTTATAAGGCAGGGTTAATAACTTACGAAGATGCTTTATCCGAATCTACCTCTCCCAACGACCTTGCCCTTTTGATATCCGGGGTAAATTCTTCCAGCGAAGGCATAAATCAGGGCATAGGCTCGGACGCAGAACCGGAGGCGGGCCGCGTTCAACATTCCGGCCGGCCGCAGCAGCCGTCTTCGGGGCAGGCATCCGGTTCGGGAGCGGCAGACGCCGGTTCCCTTTCCGGCGGTTCAAGCTCTTACTGGACTACTTAAAGTTAAAGGGCTGACCCTACAGTTCGGAGCGCTTAATTTGAAAGTATCGCAGAAAAATATTTCTAAAAGAAAGTCTAAAGCCCTCGGAACGTCTGAGGATTATTCTCTGAAGCTTATTTCGGCAAGGACGTATTCCGAAAAACAGATTGTCGAAAAGCTTATAAAAAAAGGATTTTCGACCGAGGATACCGGCAGGGCGGTTAAAAAATTAAAAGAATACGGATATTTAAACGACGAGGCGTTTGCCGGACGGCTCATAGAGAACGGTAAAAACAGGCTTATAGGTAAGATAAAATTAAGCTACGAATTATACAAAAAAGGAATAAATAAAAGCCTTATAAGCGAACTTATGGAAAAGTTCTACGCCGAAGACGAGGAACGCGGCGCGGCGCTTAAAGCAATAGACAAAAAGAAAGTTTCGCTGATAAAGTACAGGGAGAACGAACTTATATTTAAAAAGAAACTCTACGATTTTTTACAGAGCAGAGGGTTTTCTTCCGGAATAATCGAAGATATATTAAACTCAAAACATTTATGAAAAATTTATTATCGAACGAATTAAGAGAAATATTTATTAAATATTTTACCGAAAAAGGACATATACTCGTCGCAGGCTCGTCTTTAATTCCTGCCGGCGACGATTCTATTATGTTTACCAATGCCGGAATGGTCCAGTTTAAGGACTATTTTACCGGAGCCGCATCTCCGCCTATGCCGCGTGCTGTAACCGTTCAAAAATGTATGAGAGCCGGGGGCAAGCATAACGACCTTGAAAACGTCGGAAAAACATCTCGCCACCACACTTTTTTTGAAATGCTCGGAAATTTTTCTTTCGGCGATTATTTCAAAAAAGAGGCCGTTCTCTTAGCGCACGAATTTTTAAAAGACGTTATAGAAATGGATATGGATAAAATATACGTTACCGTTAACGCTAAGGACGATGAAGGTTATTCTATATGGAAAGATACCGTAGGCTTCGACGAAAGAAAGATTTTCAAGCTCGGGGACGAAACCAATTTCTGGCAGATGGGCGAAACCGGCCCCTGCGGATATTCGAGCGAGATATTTTTCGATACCGGATATTCGGAGGCCGGGCATAAAGACTGCGATATAGACTGCGACTGCGGAAGATATTTAGAAATCTGGAATCTTGTTTTTATGGAATTCAATAAAGACCGCGAAGGAGCCGTTGCAAAACTTCCAAAACCTTCAATAGATACGGGAATGGGGCTGGAGAGAATATTAAGGGTTTTGCAGGGAGTTAAATCCAACTACGATACCGACGTTTTTATACCTTACATAAACGAAATAGACATTATCGCCGGCAAACGCTACAATAGCGGCGACGAAACCTACGATACGGCCGCAAGAGTTATAAGCGACCATATAAGGACGTCTGTTTTTTTATCCGCGGAATCGGTGTTTCCTTCCAACGAGGGCAGAGGATACGTATTCAGAAGGATTTTAAGAAGGCTGATAAGGTATGCTTTAAAGCTTAATATCAGCCTTGAAAACTTAATTTATCTCGGCAATACCGCAGTAATAGTTATGGGCGGTTTTTATCCCGAAGTAAGGGACGGACTTACCGTTTTCGAGAAAATAATTTCCGAAGAGTACGATAAGTTTACGGATACTGTCGGACAGGGGATTAAACTCCTGGAAGAAAAAATTACCGAATTGAAAAATAAAAAGGAAAAGGCGGTGCCGGGCGGTTTTATATTTAAATTATACGACGAAAAAGGGTTTCCGGTTGACCTTGCGATAGATATCGCTGGAGAAAACGGACTATCCATAGATTTAAAAGCATTCGGCGAACTGATGGATATACAGAAAAAAGGTTCAAAGCAGAAGAAAGAAAAACACGGTATTCCAGATATAATCCCAGGCATCCCTAAAACTAATTTTACCGGATATGCGAATATCGAGGCTTCGGCAAATATTACCGGCATATTCGGCGAAGACGGGGAACCGGTGCGGACCATAGAGGACGGCGAATTTTATTATATTACGGCCGATTCGACCCCGTTTTATCCCGAAGGCGGCGGCCAGACCGGAGATAAGGGGCATATAGAATGGACGGACGGAAACGTTTCGCTTTCGGCATCAGTATCCGGCGCTTACAAAACCAAAAACGGCGTGATACTGCATCATGGAAGGATTTTCACGGGCGGCGCGTCTGCAGGCGAATCCGTTCTGAACGACCCCGTTTTTCCGTTAGAGGCAAAGTTATCGGTCGATAAAGAAACCAGAAAAAAAACCGCGTCTAACCACAGCGCCGTTCATCTTTTACAAGCATCGCTTAGAAAAATTCTCGGGAGCCATGTTTCGCAGCAGGGTTCCTATGTGGATTCGGAAAGGCTTAGGTTCGATTTCTCATACGGAAAACCTCTTGCCGACGATGAAATCAGAAATATAGAAAGTTCTGTTAACGAATATATTTTTGCAGATTTAGAGGTAAAAATCGAAGAACTCGACGTAAAAACGGCTTTAAATTCCGGGGCTCTGCACTTTTTCGACGATAAATACGAAGAAAAAGTCAGGGTAGTATCTATGGGCGGTGTTTCAAAAGAATTTTGCGGCGGAACGCATGTTTCGAGGACGGGGGAGATAGGTTTTTTTAAAATTTCGGGAGAATCTTCTATCGCTTCCGGCATCAGGCGCATCGAAGCCGTAACCGGTTTGAATTACCTGAACTATTTATACGTGGAGGAAGACAACATAGCCAACATAGCTAAGCTCTTAAATTCATCGAGAGCTGACGTATATAATAAAATAATTAAACTGTTCTACGATTACGAATTTTTAGAAAAAGCCAATGAAGAACTTAAGTCGAAATTAAATAATTTTGAAGCGGAACGGCTTATAGGGTCGTTTAAAACTGCCGGAGCCGGCGGTATTAAGTACCTTATATCGAAATTTAAAAACGTTTCTGGCGAAGAGCTGAAAGGCCTTGTTAATGCACTTAAATCAAGGAGCGATTTTCCTTCGGGGAACAGCGCCGTTATTTTTGTTTCAAACCTTAACGACGAAAAATTGGTCTATATAATTTCAGCCGAAGGGGCTGCAGACGCTTCTAAAATAATAAAACTTATAAATTCGGAAGTCGGCGGAAAAGGAGGAGGCAAAAAAGACTTTTCTCAGGGCGGAGCCCCTTCAGTTTTGAAGTTCGGCGATATAGAAAATATAGCAGGCAACATAATGTCGGAGGTTTTGATTGCAAAGGCCGAAGTTTAGTCGTTTAACACCGCCGTTATTTACGCCGCTGTTTGTATTTTTTATATTTGTGCTGTTTGTATCTTTAGGTTTGAGCGGATGCGCGTCTTACGTTAAAACGCTTCCGCCTACACCGGGCAAAACCGCCGCGGCTGCGTATAAAAGCAGAAGCGAAGTATTAGCCGGACTTGATAAAAATTACGGACGCTTTAAAGGCCTGTCGGGAAGGCTTCGAATATCCGCCGCAGGCTCCCGCTTTTCTTTTGAGCAGGCGGGCCTTTATAAATACGTCGGCGGAAAATATATGCGTTTTACTATTCTCGATATATACGGAGACGTGCTTTTTTATGCAAAAATATCCGAAGCCGGAAACAGAGCCGTTTTTTTAGATCCGAAACGCGGCGGGCTTAAATCTATAAACCTCTATAAGAAATATCGGGGAAAGATGTTAATGTACCGGAGATTATTGGACGTTTTTAAAATTTTCTTAAATACGGACAGCTTAGATAAAATTAAAAAGGCCGGTTTGTTTTATAATACGAATAATGGTTTTTTCTTCGGATACCGCCCGCTCTCCGATAAAACGGCGGACAATTATTATATCTACGTCGGAAAAGACTATCTTATCCGCAAAATAACGGCGGTTAAACATAAAAAAATTACCGAAACCGTCCGTTTTAAAGATTATATTTTAAAAGGCGGAAGCATGGTGCCTTTAAAAATATATGTTGACGATTATTTATATAATGTTAAAATAAAAGTTGCGCTTTCCAAGGGAAGCAAAATAATTCAATGATTATCAAAAATAATATGAATATTACAAAAAGAAACCGCGGTTTAATTTTATTTTTAATTGCGGCAGTTATAACATCTGCTTTTTCCGTTATGCTTTCCGGTTGCAGCGAAAACGCCAAGAAAAACATACTGCCGCCCGATGTTTATTATCAAAAAGCCATACATAACTCTCAAAACAAGAACTATCAAGGAGCCGCAAAAAATTTTAAGGCGCTTATAGAAAATTATCCTACATACCGCAATACTAAAAAAGCGGAACTGAAACTCGGAGACGCCTATTATCTCGAAGGCAAATATATCGAGGCGCAGGGCGCTTATTTAGACTTTATCCATCTGCATCCCCGTTCCGATTATGTTCCTTTCGCCATGTTTTACGAAGCCATGTCTTTTTATAAAAGAAAAGAGGCGATCGGAAGAAGCCAGAGCCCCTTGAAGAACGCAAAGGCTACTTTCGAGAAACTTATATCCAAGTATCCTTATTCCAAATATTCAAAAAAAGCTTTTAAATATATAAAGCTAATAGATATAAAACTGTCGGAAAATACTTTTTTCACTGGATTGTATTATTACAACGCAAGTCTTTGGAAACCAGCTATATATATGTTTAAAACGGTTTTGAAACAGTACGCTTCCAAAAACGTGCCGATTATCCCAAAAACTCTTTATTATATCGCCGCCTGTTACAAAAATACCGGTAATAAAAAAATGGAAGCCCATTATATGAACATTCTAAGGACAAAATATTCGCAAAGTCGGTATGCAAGATAAAACGGCAAAAGCTTCGGGCTTTGGCTTTCTATTTTTCAAGTTGACACCGGTCGTAAATTATGTAATAATTTATTGCTGAATAAAAAACAATTTAATAGCAATGGGGACGGATTTCAAATCTGTACCCCATCACAAAATGTAAAAAAGGAGAGGTTAATATACAGAAGAATAACAAAACATATATAAACGAAAATATCAGGGCGAAAGAAGTCAGGGTTATCGACGAAGAAGGAAAACAGGCCGGTATAATGGCTTTGTACGAAGCCGTTAAACTTGCCAAGGAAAAATCTTTAGACTTAGTGGAAGTTTCCGAAGATGCAAAGCCGCCGGTTTGCAGGATAATGGATTTCGGCAAATTTAAATACGAGCAGAACAAAAAAGCTCAGGAAGCAAAGAAAAAACAGGTCGTAATACATATAAAAGAAGTCAAATTCAGGCCCAACACCGATGAACACGACTATCAGTTTAAATTAAAAAACGCGATTTCTTTCCTTAAGGACGGCAATAAAGTAAAATTGACCGTTACGTTTAAAGGCAGGGAGCTTGCGCATACTGAACTAGGTATTAAAGTAATATTAAGAGTAATAGAAGACCTTAAGGAATTCGGTATACCCGAGTTTCCTATTAAACCCGACGTAAAAAGAACATTCAGCACCGTCATAGTTCCGGTAAAGGTTAAAAAAACGGCGGAAAAATACGCCGGAAAAGAGAAATTCAATGGAACGGTTAAAACCGAAGAACATACTGCGGAAAAAATATAAATAAAAGGAGCTAAAATGGCAAAGATAAAGATAAAGACCAAAAAAGGAGCTAAAAAAAGATTTAAAATCACGGCAAACGGGCTAGTCGTCCATCATAAAGCCAACAAAAGCCATATTTTGACTTCAAAAAAACGCGGCAGGAAGAACAGGCTGAAAAAATCGTCCGTAGTTAATTCTGTAGATTCGCTTAACGTTAAAAAGCTTATTCCGTATTTATAATATAAAAAATATAAAAATATTTAGATAATAAGGAGCAAGGATAATGCCAAGGGTAAAAAGGGGTATTTTAACTAAAAAAAGACATAAGAGGGTATTGAAGGCGGCGAAAGGATATTACGGCGCAAGAAGCAGGCTCTTCAAATCGGCGCAGGAAGCTGTCAATAAAGGACTTAACTACGCCTATAGAGACAGAAAAGTTAAAAAAAGAGAGTTCAGGGGTATGTGGATAGTAAGGATTAACGCCGCATGCAGGGAAAACGGCATTTCCTATTCCAAATTTATGAATGCTCTAAATAAGAAGGGAATCGGTTTAAACCGTAAGGTCTTATCGGAAATCGCCCTTTCCGATCCGACCGCTTTTTCGGGTATCGTCAAGGAAGCCCTCGCGGCGTAAATTAAAAATTAACACCACCCCGTCGGCCTTCGGCCGACACCCCTCCTTTTAAGGAGGGGAGCTTTTTAGGTTGTCCATAATCAACCTCTCTCCTTTTTAAAGATATATTTCTCTGCATGTTTTGAAAAAAGGGCGATGTTTATGATAATAAGAAATTTTAAAGATATATTTTTCTGCGTGTTTTGGAAAAGGTATGGGTACATACAAGGCTGGCAGGGTGGGGGTGGTTATGAATGCAAACTCCGCTCATTTCAAAGGATATGATCTTTTAAAGAGACGGTCTTAAATAGCCCTATAATTCCTCTCTTTATAAGTAGGGGCGGCAGGCCTTAGCCTGACGGGGCGGTTCTTAATATTATCTTCGCCTAAAATAAAATTTAATATATTCATGTTTATATTAATTATAGGAGTCTTATAAATTATGGCTTTAACAAGAGCGGATTTAGCGGCTAAAGTGCGTTCCAAAGTGGGATTTTCCGCCGCCGAATCTATGGCTTACGTAGCGTCTTTTTTCGACCTGCTTAAAGAGGAAGCGGAAGATGCGGGAACCATAAAGTTCAACGGCTTCGGCAATTTTACAGTTAAAGAAAAAAAAGCCAGAAAAGGAAGAAATCCCCAGACGGGGGAATCCATTATTATAAGCGAAAGAAAAGTCGTTAAATTCAAGCCTTCCGTTGTTTTTAAATCGGAAATAAATAAAAAATATAAAAATGGAACCGAAGGCAGAAGGGATAGATGAAAAATATTATTATAAAATCGGCGAAGCCGCTAAGAAAATCGGCGTAGAGCCTTACGTCATCAGATACTGGGAAACCGAATTTTCTTTTTTAAGGCCTTATAAGTCAAAAAGCAGTCATAGGCTTTATTCTAAGTCGGATATCGAAAAACTTCTGCTTATAAAGAATTATTTATACGATAAAAAATTTACGATAGAAGGGGCAAAAAAAGCCATAAGGTCGAAATCGTCCGAAGAAAATATATGCAATTTATATAATTCGGGCGGGACGGATAAATTAAACGCGTCCGAAAGCGGAGGTTCGTCTCTTCTGAAAGGCGTCAAGGACGAGCTTGAATCCATTAAATCCCTTTTGTCGTCAAGAAAAACAAGGAACTAAAATTGAATATTCTTCTTTCAAACGACGACGGAGTTTATGCGACTGGAATAAATATTTTATTCGAAGAGCTTAAGAAATCCGCCGACGTCGTTATTGTGGCTCCGGACAGGGAAAGAAGCGCCAGTTCCCACTCCCTTACTATAGACAGGCCTTTAAGGGTCAACGAGATAAAACCTAATATATACTCCGTTGACGGTACGCCTACAGACGCGGTCAATATTGCAGTCCACTCCATTTTAAAAACGAAGCCCGACCTTGTTATTTCCGGCATCAACTATGGCGGCAATATATGCGACGACGTTATTTATTCCGGAACGGTTTCCGCTGCTATGGAGGGCGCTGTTATGGGGATAAAATCAATCGCCGTTTCTTTGGTCGTAAATAAAGGGGGCGGTTATCTGCCAAAAGAAGCATCGCTTGAAGAAGACCTTGAAGCCTCTTTTAGAAAAGCGGCGCGGTTCGTATCTAACCTTGCATCCGTTTTCAATAAAAGCGGTTTTTCGGAAAATACACTTTTAAACGTGAATATCCCTCAGACGATAATTAAAAAAGAAAAGAACCCTTTTGAATACCGCATTACTAAGCAGGGCAAGCGTTATTTCGAGGACTTCGTAGTAGAGAAAATGGACCCGAGAGGAAGAAAATATTATTGGATATGGGGGAAGAATATAAGGTTCGACGATATCGAAGGAAGCGATTACGAAGCCGTTCATAGCGGGCTTATTTCCGTTACGCCGATACATCTCGATATGACGAATTATAAAGCTATAGAAAAATTAAAAAATACCGATTTATCTTTAAATGAGATTTAAAATACCTTTCCTGGATTCCTGCTTTCGCAGGAATGACGATAACGCGATTTAACTTTTCACCTAAAAGGCTGTCATTCCTGCGAAAGCAGGAATCCAGAATTTATTATATACTGAAATAATTTAAATAGTCTCTAACGGAGATTTAAGGTAATATTATGGTATGAACGCAAAAATAGCCGACAGCCTGAAGTCTAAAGGCATAACCTCCGCCGCCGTTCTCGATGCCCTCGGCAAAATTCCGCGGGAGAGATTCGTCGAACAGCCTTTCAGGACATCGGATATGTGCTGGGGGGAATCTCCGCTCCCCATAGGGCATAACCAGACTATTTCCAGCGTTTATACCGTGGCGCTTATGACGCAGGCGCTGGATTTAAATAAAGAACATAAAGTTTTAGAGATAGGAACCGGTTCGGGCTATCAAGCCGCAGTCCTCTCCCAGCTCTGTTCTTCGGTTTTTACTATAGAGCGCATAAGGGATTTGTCTTTAAAAGCAAGAAGCGTTATAGAGTCGTTAAATATACATACCGTAACTTTTATTATAGGCGACGGGTCGATAGGTTTCGGAGAATACGCCCCTTACGACAGGATACTTATAACCGCCTGTTCGCCGGATATTCCATCGTCTTTGTTTAACCAGCTCGGAGAAGGCGGGATTATGGTTGCGCCCGTAGAAAGGAACGGCTCTCAGAATATCTGCGTAATCGAAAAGAAAAACGGAGCTATGTTCTCGAAGGAAATCGCTCCGGCAAATTTTGTCAAACTTATAGGGAAAAACGGATATGAAGCGCAAACGTCTCAACGGTGCGGTTTCTGACGAACCCGTATTGGATATTGCCGAAAACGATTTCGGCGTCAACGTCAAGCATGCAAAACCCGAAGACAACGTAATTTCCAGCCAGTATCTTAAATACCTGAAAAAATATCCGCTTCTTACCAAAGAACAGGAATACGAACTTGCTCTTAAAATCGGCGAAGGGGACGAACAGGCAAGAGATTTGATGATAAAATCCAATCTCGGTCTTGTAATCAGCGTAGCAAAAAAGTTCCTCGGAAGGGGGTTGTCCTTCGACGACCTCATTATGGAAGGAAATATCGGACTTATAAAAGCGGTCGAAAGATTCAAACCTAAAAAAGGATTTAGGTTTTCTACATATGCCATATGGTGGATAAGGCAGACGATAGAGCGGGGAATACTGAATTCCGGCAGGGTCGTGAGGCTCCCTATACATATATCCGAAAATCTTTATAAATATACCAGGGCGGTAAAGGAAGTTACCGGCGAAATCAAAAGAGAGCCAAATTTTAGGGAAGTAGCCGGACATATGGGCATTAAAGAAAAAAAATTAGAAAAGATTTTAGGTTTAATCGGCAATATTTACTCTTTAGATGCGCCTTATTTGCAGAACGGCGACGAAGACGACGCAAATATGTCTTTTTCCAATTTAATTAAAGCCGATGAAAACGCTACTTCGCCTTTCGATATTCTAGACAGAGTAGAAACACTTAATCTCCTTAATAAATGGCTGTTCAATCTTGCCGATATAGAAAGAAAAGTTATATTTTTAAGATACGGGCTTAATTACGAAAAGCCTTGGACGCTTAACGAAGTGGGACTTATTTTCGGTCTTACCAAGGAACGCATAAGACAGATAGAAGTCAAATCCTTAAAGAAACTCAGAAAAATGGCGGCGGACGCCGGATTAGAAGGATAGACGCCGATGCGCGATAAAGAAAGCGAAGAAGAAATGAAAGAAGAGTCAAAAACTCCCCTTCTTTTTAAGGAGGGGAGCACGTTAGGGCGGGGCGGTTCTGACCCATCGCTTATCGAAACTCACATATCCCGTGTTTATCTTACCCCCAAGTTCGCCTACAAGCAAAAAAAGCCGGTTAATTTGGGCTTCGTCGATTATACGACCCTCGAAAAGAGAATTTTTTTCGCAAAAAAGGAACTGTCTTTAAACAGAAGATGCTGTTCCGGTATCTATATAGATTTAGTAGAACTCAGGCAAAAAAAGGGCAGGCTGTTCACCGGATTTAAGGGCGGCAGGCTTATGGACGTCTTCGTCAGGATGAGGAGGATAAATTCCGACCATTTTCTAAGCAATATTCTGAAAAGCGGCGAGCTTGATAAAAAAATAGACGGCATTTTAAAAAAGGCGGCAAAAAGAATATACCTGTTTCATAAAAACGCCCGGACATCCAAAAGAATTTCCAAATTTGGCGGTTACGGCGTTTATAGGGCAAACTGGGACGACAATTACGAAACGATAAAGGAAATATGGACGCAGAAAATAAATAAATCCGACGCCTTTTTCGACGGCAAAAAAACTCCCCTCCTTTTCAAGAAGGGAAGTCTGGCTTTGCCTGACGGGATGGTTGCATCTTATTCCTCTTTCCTTTCGTCTCCGCTCTTTTCCGAATTTATCAGCCTCCGCGCCGAGGGCGGCTTCGTCAGGGACGTTCACGGAGATTTAAGAATGGAGCATATCGCCGTTCTGGACCCTCGCCGTGTCAACGGAATCTGCCTTATGGACTGCGTCGAATTCGACGAAAGATACAGATGCCAGGATATATATTTAGACGTTGCCTTTTTGCTTATGGATTTTGAATTTAACGGCTATTTTTACGAATCCGTCCTGTTTTTCGGCTACTACAAAAACTGTTTTAACTATTTAAAATCCATAGCCCCGTTCGGTAGATACGAGCCTTCGGTGATACCTTTCTTTAAAGCCTACAGAGCTATAGTAAGATGCAAGATATCCCTTCTTTCCTCCGGTGAAGACGCGCCCTTAAAAGCCTTAAAATATTTTAATCTTGCCGCTTTTTACCTTGCGCTTGCGCAAAAGCGGGTCGTTATCCTTAACTGCGGTCTTTCCGGCAGCGGCAAGTCTTCGCTTTCCCGCCTGCTTTCTGAGTGGTTTTACGCGCGCGTTATTTCTACCGACGAAATAAGGCAAAATTTATACGGTTCTGCCGATAAGTCCGTAAAATATTCCGCAGACGCAAATATAAAGGTTTATGAAAATTTATTGAAAGAAGGACTGGAAGAATTTAAAAAAGGCGGAAACGTAATATTCGATGCAACGTTCTTAAAGCGCTCCCACCGGGAAAAAATAATTAGCAGTTTTAATAAAAAAGACTGTATTTTTATATTCGTATATTCTAAAATATATGACGAAAAGGAAGAAATTATATTGAAAAGGCTTGCTGACAGGTTCGACGGTGCAAACGCCGGTTTCGCAGGCGAAGGGGCGGAAACGGCAACGGATGATTTTACCGGACGTGACGCCGGTAAGACGGGAGGTTTAACGGATTACTCCGAAGCGGACTCCGCAGTTTATTTCAATCAGAAAAAATATTTCGAAGAGCCTTCAGAGAAAGAATTGGAGCAGTTGGCTGCCGTCGCTGGAACTGCCTTATTTGCGCAGACCGACGCCGCTTTGGAACTTAAAGACAGATTTAACGGATTAATGAAAACTATAATTGCAAAGGATGTAACCGGCGGTTTATAATAAATTTGAGCAGACAAAAATTGGGTTCGTATATTATTAGATTCAAATACGAGATTTATTTAATAATTGTTTCTCTTTTTGCGCTTATCGTTCATATTCATCTTGCTTCGACTCTTAATCTCGGCAACGACGAAGCTCATTATTATGTGTGGTCGCTGAAACCTTCCTTGGGCTATCTCGACGACGCTCCTCTCGTCGGCTGGATTATTTACGCATTTACATGGCTTTTCGGCAAGAGCCAGCTTTCCGTCAGGCTCGGAGCGGTCGTTTTTTCGCTTCTCGATGGATTTTTAGTGTATTACCTTTCCTATATATTGTTTAAAAACAAACGGGCGGCTTTTTTCTCGTTTCTGTTTTTTTTGTCCGCCGTAATATTCGGAATGGTTATTTCCGTGATGATTCTGCCTGACGCCCCGCTGTTATTTTTTACCCTGTTATTTTTTATATTTTTTTATAAAGCGCTTACAATAAATAAATCTGCCCCCTTTAAATCTCCCCTCCTTAAAAGGAGGGGAGTCGGCCGAAGGCCGACGGGGTGGTTTTTTTGGCTTCTTGCCGGTATTTCCCTCGGCTTTGCGTTTTTAAGCAAATACACCGCGGCTTTAATCCCGCCTGCAGTTCTTTTGTATCTGCTTGTTTCCAATGGGAACAGGCGTTTTCTGAAAACGGTTTATCCTTATATGGCTCTTGCTTCTGCGCTCATCGTTTTTTCGCCGGTAATATACTGGAATTTTACGCATAATTTCATTTCGTTTAAGTTTCAGCTTTCGCACGGTTTTTCGCATCCGAAGCCTGGTTTTGCGCTTTTAGCCGCGGGCTGGTTCGGGCAGGTTTTGGTTATTACGCCGTTAATATATATTTTTTTAATCGGAGCGTTCGTATATTTATTAAAAAAAGTTCCTCTTCTAAGGAGTGGGGGTGTCGGCCAAAGGCCGACGGGGTGGTTGCCTGACGGATGGTTTGACTATAGCGAACCTCTCCTGTTTTCTATCTGCCTTTCTCTCCCCATTCTTTTATTTTTCGTCGTAAACGGCTATTCCCACAGAATTTTAGTTCACTGGCCGGATATAGGCTATCTTGCTGCACTTCCGATTATGGGCTATGCCGCCGACCTTCTAACGCGTAAATCTTCTTCTCGTATTTTGAAATATTGCATATATTTCGCCCTATTTTCCGGTTTCCTTTTATCGTATATCCTTTATAATCAGATTTATTATAATTCCATACCGGTAGGCAAAATAATACGCTATATAGACAAGGAAAAACGTCTTAAAAATTGCTGGGTATTTTCCGCCATACCGCACATTCCCGGCAAACCTTCGACCGCCGATATAACGAACGACCTTTTCGGCTGGCGGCATAGCGCAAAATATATAGGTATCGTTTATAAAGGCTATAAGGCGGCTTACCATCCGTTCTTTATACTTACGCACCATTATGCTATAGCCGACGAGCTCGTCTATTACGGCGGCTTTAAACCAGCGGTTAATATTTATAATATATCCGGTTTTCTCAACCAGTACGACCTATGGCAGAACATCGATAAGATAAAAGGAGAAAACGCCCTGTTTATTATGGATAACAAATATATGCTGAATCCTGTTAAAAAATATTTGCCTTATTTTAAGTCTATTAACAAAATAGGCAGGCTTGACATATACGTAAAATTCAGGCTAGTCAGAACCTATTATCTGTATCTTATGAAGGACTTCGACGCAAAAAAAGCTATTAAAAGGCTTAACGCCGAAAGCAGAATGTATTAAAATTATTAAATATGTTAACGCAATTTTAAAACTTCCGCTTTCCGGTATTGACAATTAATTTTCGTAAATATATAATTATCTGTCGTAAACAAGTATTAATGAAATACGAATATTGGAGATTTAATGGACCTAAAACAATTTATCCGTGAAATTCCCGATTTTCCTAAAAAAGGGATTAACTTCAAAGACATTACTCCTCTGCTTGCCGACGCAAAAGCATTCGCGTATGTTGTGGATTCGCTGACCGATTCATATATACCCAAAAAAATAAATTATGTCGTCTGCATAGAAGCCAGAGGATTCGTCGTGGGCGCGCCGCTTGCCTACAGGCTCGGCGCAGGCGTTATAATGGTTAGGAAACCCGGCAAACTTCCATACGAGTGTTCGTCTTTGAGCTACGACCTTGAATACGGAAGCGCGACTCTCGAAATACACAAGGACGCGCTTAAGGCGGGCGACAGGGTAATTATCGCCGATGATGTTCTTGCGACAGGCGGAACGGCCCTCGCGACTATAGGACTGGTCGAGAGTTTTAGAGCGGAAGTCGTCGATACGGCCTTTATTGCGGAACTTTCGTTCTTGAAAGGCTCGGAGAAACTCAAACCTCATACGGTAAACGCTTTGATGAAATTCGATTATTAAGATTGGTCGTCATTGCGAGCGAAGCGAAGCAATCTATATAATAATTTTTAAATTCAATATATTCTTTTAAGGGGGTTTTATGAAAAAAGGTATAACCGCAGTATTTATTATTCTAGTCATAGTTCTCGGCTACGTCGCTGTTCACGCTCTTACCGCTCCTGTAAAATTATCCGCCGCACAGCTCGGCAATCAGCTTATTCATTCCAACAAAAAAGGCATAGACTGTTTTGCCTGCCATACTATCGGCAAAAAAGGCGGAAGCGTTGGCCCTGACCTTTCCAAGGAAGGACTTGCAAAACATTCTATCAAGTGGCTCGAAGTTCAGATTGCTACGCCGGCTAAGAATTTTAAACCCGGTTCCACTTTAAAAATAGACGGAAAGTCCTATATGGCTATTATGCCGGACCATAAGATGCTTTCCAAGAAGGAGCTTTATGAACTTGCGTCTTATCTGGAATCGTTAAAATAAAAAAGTAAAAAAAACTAAAAAAGGTCTTGACATATAAAATATAGGTATTATAATTAAATCAAGGCTAAAGTATTAATCTGGTCGGACTATATATATGATATAAGTATGATTATCCGTTTGCAAAAAGGTATTGACAAAAGGCAGTTTAAGATATATAAAATACAATAATATAAAATCTTTTAAGGAGGTGCAGAGCAGAAAGACTTTAGAAATATTAAAAATTTGCAGCAAGCAGTATGATTTTTAAAAAACCAAAGGTTCTCATTTAATTTAATTTTTAACTTTAACTTTAAGAGAGAGGAAAGTTATGAAAAAGAAATTAGTAGTAACTATGGTTGCCTTGTTTGTTTTGGCGCTTTCGTTCGCGATGGCTCCCAAAAAAGCAAATGCAATCCCGTCATTCGCACAAAAGTATCATTTTTCATGCGCAGTTTGCCACACGGTTTTCCCAAACCTTAACCCGTTCGGAAGAGCATTCTGGAGAAACGGCTTCAGACTTCCCGGCACTCAAGGAACACCTGCCGACGCAACACAGATTACAGAAGGACTTAGTCTTCCGAATCCATGGCCGATACCGGTAATGGTCGAACCGATTATTTCTTATCAGCATTATACGAATGAAAATGTAAGCAATGCAACCGATGCATTCGGCGCAGGCGTCGATATAGTCGATGCGGGTGCTTTTAAGTTATACACGCCTCTTGCAGATTCGTTATCTTTCTATGTTCATTATGGATTTGGCGCAGGAAAGGGTCCGATTAACGGCAAACAGATATTTGCATCTATCAACGGCTTAGGCAGCGGATTAGGAGTAGCTCCTCATCTGTTCAATTTAAAAATAGGACAGGTAACAACAGCAAGCCCTTATTTCTACAGGCAGAATCCTTTAGGTTATTTATCCTATAACGGTATTGCCGGTGGCGGTCAAGGTTTAAATGTCGGTAACGACGGTGAAGCAGGTGCTTTAATCCATTCAAGAAATGCAGGTTTTGCCCTTTACGGAACACCTGGATACCATTTGTGGTATAAAGTAACGGTTACGAATGATGCAGGAGCATCTAATGGAACCGCTCTTGCTGCCACAGGCAGTAATGCAATGCAGTATTCCTATCAGTTAAAGGAATATGCCCCAATTCCTATGGGACAGCTTGAATTAGGCTATTACGGTTCAACGATTGCAGAACCAATTACTGTCAATGGTTATTCTTGGACTAATCGCGTTATGGTTAACGGCGTCGATGTTGACCTTGCAAACGATATTTACGAGTTAGGCATAACATATCTCGTTCAGAGCGACTCAAATCCTTATGCTCCAAGCAATGAGTCATTGGCAGGAACAGGCGTTACCGATACTTCTAACGGATACAGCACATTCGAAGCTTACGGAAGATATTTATTGCCGCAGGTTGGAAACGGCTTAATGCTGACCGCTGACTATGCAATGTATAGCTGGACGCATAAAAATTCACAGGAAGCGTTTAATAATGCTTATGCAACGCCAACTACTTGTTCAAATGCAAATCTTTATCAATCGCAGGCTTATACTACTAATGGCTGTCTAACAGATGGAGTAAAAGATTCCGTTACATTGCTGGCCGAGTACAATTTAGCTTACAACGCTCACTTGTATTTAGAATACGTATTTACCAATAACGACCAGGCAAATACAGTTGGCACAGGTCTTGACTTTGCGTTCTAATCCTGCTTAGGCAGTGTTGTGATTACAAACGCAATAAAATTAAAGCGGAAGTGGCTTTTCAGCCCTTCCGCTTTTTCTTTATGAAAAATCACATAAGTAAAGGTGTCATATTTATTTGATGAAAATACTCGTCGCAATACCCACTTATAATGAAAAAGACAATATAGGGCGGATGATAAATTCCGTTTTAAGCCTTAACGAGTCCGATTCCGCCATAAAATCGAACCATTCAATAAGCCTTTTAATAATAGACGACAATTCGCCTGACGGCACCCGCCGGATAGTTAAGGAATTTATGGAAAAACAGAAAAACGGAGGTGGTGAAAGCGGCCGCCTTTTTCTGATAGAAAGAGAAAAGAAAATGGGGCTTGGGACTGCTTATACCGCCGCGTTTAATTTTGCCGTCGAAAAGGGCTACGATTACGTGCTGACCATGGACTGCGATTTTTCCCATAATCCGGAGGAGATTTCCGGCTTCGTCAGCCTTATGGAAACCGAAAAATGCGGAATGATAGCCGGCTCGCGCTATTCGGGAGGAATACGCATAATAAACTGGAGCATGAAACGGCTTTTGATTTCTTACTTCGCAAATATATACGCAAAATTAGTTACGGGCGTTAAAATAAGCGATTTAACCGGCGGCTTCAATATGTACGACGTAAACTGCCTTAAAAAAATAAATCTAGGAGGAATAAGTTCTAGAGGCTATGCCTTCCAGATAGAGATGAAATACAGGATGGTAAAGGAAGCCGGATGCAGTTTTAAAGAATATCCCATAATATTTTACGAAAGAACGATGGGGAAATCCAAGATGTCCAACGGCATTATCTTCGAGGCTTTCTTTAGGGTAATAAAGCTCAGGCTCGGACTTTACAGATAAATTAAGTATAAATTTTTTTCCTATAATACTTGACTAATTTAGTAAAGTATGTTTTAATTTAATATAAGCTAAGATTAAATTAAAATTAAATAAATAAAACAAATTAAACGTAAAGAGGGAGGCAATATTATGCCGGTATATTCGGAAAAGGTAATGGACCACTTTCAGCATCCGAGAAACGTGGGGGAAATAGAAAACGCTGACGGCGTGGGTGAACTCGGAAACCCTACGTGCGGCGATATAATGAAAATATATATCAAAGTTAAAGACGATAAAATCGAAGACGTAAAGTTTAAAACATTCGGCTGCGGCGCCGCCATAGCTACAAGTTCTATGGTAACAGAACTCGTCAAAGGGAAGACTCTCGAAGAAGCGGAAAAAGTATCTAACGGCGTAGTGGCAGAAGCTTTAGACGGACTGCCTCCGGTAAAGATGCATTGCTCCAATCTTGCCGCCGACGCTCTTCATCTCGCCATAGAAGATTACAGGGCGAGAAAAGCGGGCAAAGGTCCTATAGGCAGGGTAGAAACGCCGGAACACGACGAAGACGAGCACGATTTGCTAGAACATGCGTAATTAAAACAATTTAGATAAGATAAAAGAGATAAGATAAAAGCGGGTCGGTTAAA
>JAJZYC010000081.1 GCA_021806125.1 bacterium | reverse complement strand
CAATATAAAATTTATTAAATTGAAAATAATAAATAAAAAAATGGGTGCAATTATATATTTTTTCATTTTTATCGCCTTAAGTAAATTATGCAGCTTATTCGACGTCAGATGCATTCTTAATAAGCGGAACTAAATCTTTTAACGCGGGGTTTTCGCCGTTAAGGCTGTAATTCATCCACGTGCCTTTTCTTCTGGTTTTGACGAGGCCCGCCTTTCTCAATATGCCGAGATGAAAAGAAAGGTTGGGCTGTGATATTTTAAAAATTTCCTGAAATTTACAGACGCACATTTCTCCGTTATCGATTAAAAGCCTGATAATTTCAAGCCTTACCTTATCCGATAAAGCGTAAAAAATATCCCTTAATTTATCGATTGACATACCGCCGGCCGTAAATTCGCCGGCGCTTTTTAAACTATTTAACTGTCCTTTCATAGCTTTCCTTTTTAAATAACGCGCCGTAAACTTAAAATATAAATTATACATATTAATAATTACGGCGTTAATTTAGCGGTTTATTTCGCCCTGATTATCAACAGCAGGAACCTTTTTTCTGGTTTTTTGCCGCTTTTTCCATGGCCTGTTTTATTTCTTCTTTGTCGATATCGCCTTCTATTTCGACGGAAAGGCTTCCGAAATCTCCTTCTTTCAAAGAAATTGATTTTATTCTGGCTTTCTGCGAATCGTTAAGGCAGTCGCATTTTCCGGTATTGCAATTTTCGATGCTTTTTTCCATATCGCTTTTTTTAACTTCCGCGGAATTCAATTCGACGAGCACCCCGTTTTCCAGATTTTTTATATCGACGACCGCCTCTTTCGGGGTCGTTTTTTTGGCACTTCCGGAACCGCATCCGCAAGAATTCATATTGTTTCCAGACATTTATATCTCCTTGTTTGATTAATTGAACTTTTTAAACGTGCACGATTTAGTTCAATTTATATTATAGTTTTATTATATAAAAATATTTTTATATAGTCAAGCTAAATATAAAAAAAATTTTATATAATAGACATTAAAACCATAAGCAGCCCAAAAATTGTTATTATCCATCCCTGATATAATCTTAAGGTTCTGGTATTTAAAATACGGGATGTTATTGCGCCTAGTTGAGACCCCGTTATCGCTCCTGACCCCAGAAATATACAATATAATAAAATATCCCGGCTTATTTTAATGTAAGAAAAATGGATTATTGCGCCGATAGAAGACGTTAATATCATTGCGGATAATATCGTCGCGAAAGCAATTCTGGGAGGTATCCGCTCAACTGACGTCAGAAACGTTCCCGATATCATGCCAATTCCAATCCCCGCAAATCCCGAGAAAAATCCGGCAATCAAAGACATTGCGGCTGTTATTTTCGGGTGGGGCAACAGAAGTTCATTCGAACTTCCTTTATAGTTTCTTAATGCACCTGTTACGATTATTTCCGTTTTTTTTGTTTGTTTATTTGTAAAGTACAAGGATAAAAAACCGATAATGGTAACAATGAATGCGAAGAGTATTTTAAAACCCCTTACGTTTACATAATTAGACGCTACAGAACCTATTATTACGCCCGGCGGCATAAAACCGGCAAGAACGGCGAACAATTTTTTGTTTACAGTTTTTTCTTGCAAATGCTTTATGGTGCCCCCCACGGAACTGACAATTATTGTAAAAAGACTTAAACCGCTTGATTCAACCGGAGATAAATGCATATAAAAAATAAAAAACGGCACTAGTAAAATGCCTCCCCCAAGACCGACTATATTTGCGATAAATCCGATAACTGCGGAAACCATAAACAATGTAGTTAAAATAAACGGCAAATTCTGCATAATATTATTGTCTTACTGCGGCTTAATACTGCTATGTTTTCCCCGGTTCAACCCCATCCCAAGAACGTTATATATCTGTATCACGTCTTCCCTGAGCAATAAATTCTGATTGGTAAGATTATATTCGGCGTTAAGAAGATTGAGTTTATATCCGAGATAAGTTAAATAACTGTCCATCCCCGTTCTGTACCGGACTTTATAAATTTTATCGAGATTTTCGGCAGACCTGTAGTTTTTCTCATAAACGGACAGAGTTTCTCTGTCTTTACCGTAAGACCCGAGAGCATTGTCGGTTTCCTTAAAAGCATTTATAACCGTGTCCCTGTAATTAAGAACTGCCTGTTTATACTGCAACTTAGACCTTTTGTACTGCCCAATGTTTTTTTTGTAATTAAACAGCGGCTCCAAAATATCCAAGCCGTAACTCCAAGCGTTTGTTGTATTTGCTATAAAATCCGACAAGCTGGTGCTTGTGTAACCGAAATCGCCCGTCAGAAAAAATATGGGAAAAAAATTAGCAAGACTTATTTTTTTTGCATAGGCATATGACAAAACATTATATTCGGCAACTTTCACGTCGGGTCTTCGAGCCAGCACCGATGACGGCAGATTGGGCGGTATTAATCTAGAATATTCAGTTGTTCCGAAGTTTTTAAATTTTAATTTTATTTTAAAGTTTTCCGGATACTCCTCGAGATAATAAGCAAGCGTATTTTTAATTATTATCCTTTCCCTCATAAGTTCATTCAAACCGGATTTTATATTGTTCATTTGCGTTTCTGCGTTATCGATGGGCTCGATATTTTCGATGCCGCTCTTATATAAATTCTTATTCAGCGATAATATTTTTTTAGCAGTTTTAAACTGCTCCCGCAGAATAGAAATATTTGAACTAACTGCGCATAATTGAAAATAAGATACAGACACATTGCTTAAAAGCGTAAGTTTAACGATGCGGGCGTCCTCCCTTCCGATTTTTACTCCGGTTTTAGCCTGATTAACGGTGTTGCCTATAGAATTCCATACATCCGCTTCATAAGAAGCCGATGCGCCTATTTGGAACATATTGTAGATATTTTGCCGGGGAATTTGAAAGGGTCCCTGAAATAACGAGGGTTGGTTTCTCGAAGCCGAAGAATTAAGGTTAAACTGCGGAAATAGCCCGGCTTCATTTTCTTCTACATAAGTTTTGGCAACCTGAATGTTTTTAACCGCAATCTTATATGTTATATTTCTTTTTAAAGCGCGGCGAACTATCGCGTTCAAAACCGGGTCGTCAAAATTTTTCCACCAGTCGTTCTTTACCGCATATGCCGACGGTTTCAATGCGTTCATAAATTTAGCGGGCGAGGCTACCTTAATCTTTTCCGGCGCGCGGAAAAAAGAACATCCTGAAAAAAATATAATACTCCCTGATAACGAGCATATTAAAAAGAAGAAAAATATTTTTAATCTCACTTTTTTTCTCCGATATAAACGTCAACTAATTCTCCCGGAAATAAATTTAAGTTCCCTGGTTTTTTAAATTTAAATACGACCGGCAATACTCTTACGTCCACTTTTTCAGTTCTCTGGTTTGAAAGCTCTATTTTAGGAACGATATAAGGTTCGACCCTGACGAATTCAAGGGGAATCTTTACGTTGGACCCCCTGACAAACAGCACCGCCTTCATTCTTGAACCCTGCGGCAGCTTGGATACTAATATTTCATCTATATAGCATTTAACTTCCATAACGTCCGCCGAACCCTCGCCCATAACAATAACCGGCTCGTAGCTCTGAGTATAAGTTCCGTAGCTTCCCTGCGGAGAAATATAATCTCCAGCCGCCGTTTTAATTAACAGTATATTGCCGCTGACCGGAGCTTTAAGGATATATTTATTTAATAGCGATTCGCTCGATTTATAGGATTTCATCAAAGAGGCGTATAGCGCTTCCTGATTCCGTATGTCGTAAATCCATGCTCCAGCCTTTACAAGTTTATACTGGTCTATTGCCGTTTTATAGCTTGCTTTTGCCTCGTAATAAGAATCTTTTGCCGTATCGAGGGTATTTTTGCTGATAGATTCGGGGTTTAGACGGTAAGCAGATAAAATCTTGCCCAGCTGGTCTTTCTGCAGTTTAACCTGCGAAGCCGCATATTTAACTTGCGAAGCCGCAACGGTTAAATTTACGTTTCTCGGCTCAGCTTTTAACTCCTGAAGCAGTGCCAATGCCGCATACGCCTGCGCCTTTATCTGTTCCGTCGCATATTTTTGCTGTGAGTCGTCTATTTTTATCAAAGGGATTCCTTTCTTAACAAACTCCCCTTCCTTTACGAAAATTTTTACCACCCTGCCGGAAACTTCGGGAAATATATTGATATTTTCCCCGTTATTCTGATAGCTCTCAGTTATTCCTTCGGAGTATATTCCTTTTGAATAAGGGTTATAAGAAACCGAAACGGGCGGAAGCACTTTTAGTTTTCTATTATAAATATATGCGCTTATAAGACCTGCCAGAATTCCGGCTACGGCAATTATATATATAATTTTATTTTTCATACATATCTCCTTTCCATTCATCGGATTGTTTAATTTTGCCGTCCTCCATATGGATAATCCTGTCAGCAAATTCATATATTCTTGCATCGTGCGTAACTATTATTATCGTCCTGGACTCGTTCAGCAGATTCGATTTAACGAAAGATATTATCTGCCTGCCTGTTTCTCCGTCGAGGGATGCGGTCGGTTCGTCGAAAATAATCAAATCGGGTTCGGAAACTATAGCGCGGGCTATAGCTACCCTCTGCTGTTCTCCCCCGCTTAATTTATAAGGGGGGAGTTCCCCTTTGCCGCCTAAGCCTACTATTTCAAGATATTTTAATGCTTTTTTTATGGAGTCGTCCCATGAAATTTTTTTTAATATCAGCGGAATTGCGACATTTTCGGCGGAAGTTAGTTTCGGAAACAGGTGGTAATCCTGAAATACGAAACCGATGTTGTTAAGCCTGAAGCTCGTAAGCTCGTCTCCGTTCATTTCCCATATATTCCTGTCCTTAACTATTACAGTGCCTTCATTTGGCCTGAGTATTCCGGAAATTACGCTAAGCAGGGTAGTTTTTCCGGAGCCGGAAGGGCCTATTATAAATAATATTTCCTTATAATGCGCTTCCAGGCTTATTTCTTTTAAAGCGTACATTTTATTATCCCGGTCTCCAAACCATTTTACTATGTTAAAGGCTTTAAGTATGGTTTCCATTTATCCCCTGAATATATCGAAAGGCTCTATTTTTAAAACTTTCCTGATACCGAGGTAACTTGAAAATCCGGCTATCAGAAGCACCATAAAAAAAGCAATCGTCAAACTTGTGTAATTGACCATAGCCACATAATTAGGGACCCTGAGTTTGGCAAAAGCAATCATCATCGAAGATAATAAAATGCCGAAACCGTATCCTATAAAACTGACTACGGATGCCTGAAAAAGAAGCATATATATCAATTCTTTCTTCTGTGCGCCTATAGCTTTAAGGGCGCCGAATTTTTCCATATTTTCCAGAACAAAGGCGTAAAAAGTCTGGCCGGCTATAGACAGCCCCACTATAAAGCTGATTAGCGTCATAAGCCCTATATTCATGCCCATGCTGGTTTTATATATATAATAATTCTTTATCTTGCTTTCAAAATCGTCCTGGGTTAAAGCTAAATAACCTAAATCGCCGACTTTTCGTTCGATGTAAGGTATATCCGTTTTTTTCTTGGGGTCTAAAATAACGTAAGACATAACGTAGCGGGTGTTCGGCAAATCCTGAGTAGCCCTTGAATATGTGGTATAAAGCGTGGGTATCCCGAACAACCCGGAACTCGGCGTGGCAGTCTTCGCAAGAGCGACTATAACTCCTCGGTAGTCGTTAACTTCAAACGTCGTACCTATAGGCGGACTGTCCAACAGATTGTAATTTGCGTCTTTAAGCGCGATAAAAGCGTGGCTTTCGTATATATTTTTGATGTTCCCGTCGATTATAACCGGCCTTCCGAAGAGGGATGTATCGTCTAAGCCTATAATAGTGGCATACTGGTATTTCCCGCTATTTAATTTTACGAGTCCGCCGCCGAAATATATAGGTTCCGCAAACTTTACTCCTTTAATGCTCCTTACGTAATCAAGCACGTAATCCGGCAAAGGAATGCTGTTGGCAACGGTTTCCACCGATGGATCCATTACCCACATCTGTGCGCCCACATTAGCTACCGAAGATACTGACGATTCCAGGATTCCGGCAAACATGGAAGTCATCTGATTCATCAGAAAGACCGCAAACGTAACGCCTATAATAATAGTCAAAAACTTCCCTTTATCGTTAACAAGAAGTTTTAACGCTATTCTGAATAGACCCCGCATACCTGCTAAATTAATTACGGAGCTTTTGATATAACCTGCGGCTTTTTTCGCACTTTTTAACATATATTGAATACTTCAATAAATAAGCGTTATATAATTAAGTATATCGCAGTATCTTTATAAATCAAAAATTTTTTATATATTGAATATATCTTGCATTATGTTATAATTTTATGTAAATAAAATTAAAATAAAATGGAAAAGATATGCCTTATAAATCCGATACGGTAGCTTTTTCGGGCCTTTTGCAGTGGGGGGCTGTCGAAAAACTTATAGAAGACGTTAAAAATTCCGGCTCGCAATGGCATTATGTCTATACCCAGACGGACGACGAAAAGGGCGAAATGGACGCCGGAGCGGCAGCCGAATTTTTAAGGGAAAGGATGGACGAAATAAAAAATCTGGATAAGATTTGCGGATGGTTTTACGTCCACACAAAAGACGAACCGTCTATAATAAAAATTTACCATCCGAGAATGTCCGGAGGCGGCTGTTCTTTAACGACGCCTCCGCCCTGGATTATCGTTTCAAAGGAAAAACCTGAAGATATAGCGGACTTGGAATCTTACAAGCCCGTAATAAAACCGGCGAAGAAATGGTTTAACGGTCGTTTTGCTAAGCACTGATTAAATCATCTTTGCTAAGCATGGGGTAGTGCTTTTTATTTAATGTTTACTCCCTCATTTTTACCGCAAGCTCTAAAAGCTGTTCTATTACTTCGGCTGTTTCTATATTTTTGTTTGTATAAGCCTTAATCGCCTTGTTTAAAAGTTCCGAAAAAGACCTTGCCTGAATCAGATTTTTCTTCTGCCTGATTTTT
>JAJZYC010000080.1 GCA_021806125.1 bacterium | reverse complement strand
TGACAATGTTGTAATTAACTTTTCACCCGAAGAGTGTCATTCCTGCTTTCGCAGGAATGACAATGTTGTAATTAACTTTTCACCCGAAGAGTGTCATTCCTGCGAAAGCAGGAATCCAGAATTTATATATAAAAGAAACATCTAAATATTTTCTATTGCATGATTAAGGTATATATCGGAACATTTTTAGCAGGCGAATATGGGCGTAATAATAAATAATTTATCGAAAACTAAAAAGCTCGGCGAGATACTTATAGACGCCGGACTTTTGAACGCGACCCAGCTGGAAACCGCTCTTACGGAGGGAAAAAAGCGCAATCTGAGATTAGGTTCGGCGTTGACCGCCCTCGGAATACTTTCGGAAGACAATATACTGGATGCGCTTTCCTCTCAGATAGGCTTAAAAAAAATAGACCTTTCAAAGCTCATAATAGACCCGGCTGTCGGAAGGCTGATATCGGAAGGGCTTTCGAGGCAGTTTAAAATGGTAGGGATAAGCCTTGCCGACGGTATTCTTACAGTTGCGCTGTCCGACCCGCTTAACGTTTTTGCTACCGATGCCTTAAAAAGGAATATTAATTATAATATAGATATAGTTCTGGCAAAAGAACACGATATCTCTAAATCTATAGATTTTGTCTGGACGGCTAAAGACTTATCTAAAGCTGCTTCATATCAAAACGTCGTTCCTACCGATAATAAAAATTTTACCGGCTTAGCGGCGCGGCAGGCCGGGGCGGCAGATTTTTCTTCTTCACCTTCTGCTTCAGCCGCGGTCAAGGAAGTCATGCAGTCCGAAGACGTAAATATAATTAAGCTCGTAAACGATATAATATTTTCGGCTTCCAAAAGCAGGGCTTCCGATATACACATAGAGCCTCTTTCCGACGAAATGATAGTAAGGGAAAGGATAGACGGCGAACTTACGGAGGCAAGAAGAATTCCTTTCCAATTTTTAAATCCGGTTATAGCAAGAATAAAGATAATGGCAAATATGGATATAGCGGAAAAAAGGAACCCGCAGGATTCGAGGTTCGACATAAACGCCGGAGAAAAAAATTTAGACGTAAGGGTTTCCGTAGTTCCGACCATAAACGGTGAAAAAGCGGTTTTCAGGCTTTTAGACAAAACTTCAAAGGTCAATAAGGTTTCTGAGCTTCCGCTCGACAAAAACGATAAAGAAAAAATTTTAAAGATAATATACAGAAAATACGGACTATTTCTGATAACGGGACCTACCGGTTCCGGCAAAACGACAACGGCATATTCGATGATTGCGGAACTTAACAGCATAAATAAAAATATCATCACCGTAGAAGACCCGGTAGAATATAAAATAAGATATATAAATCAGATAGAAGCCAATCAAAAAGGAGGAATGGGGTTCCCCGACGCCTTAAGGGCGGTGCTCAGGCAGGATCCGGATATTATTCTTGTAGGCGAAATAAGAGACGAAGAAACGGCAAGAATAGCGATTCAGGCGGCATTAACCGGACATTTCGTAATTTCTACGCTTCATACGCAGGATTCTTCCAGCGCAATTTCAAGGCTTGCCGATATGGGCATAGAGCCTTTTTTGATTTCTTCTTCGATTGCCGGAATCATCGGACAGAGACTGGTAAAGCGCCTTTGCGACAGCTGTAAGGAGGCGTATGCGCCGGAGCCGGAACTCCTTAAGGAACTCGGTCTTCCTGCAGGCGTTAATTTTAAGTTTTATGAAGAAAAGGGCTGTGATTTATGCAGAGGAACGGGCTTTCACGGAAGGATAAGCATACAGGAAATTTTAACGCCTTCGAGAAACGTCCAAAAACTGATTATCGAAAAAGCCGACGCGGCGCAGATAAGAAACGCCGCAATAAAGGAAGGTTTCGTTCCTCTGAGAATGGCCGGATTAAAAAAAGTAATAGAAGGAGTTACGACTCTGGAGGAAGTTTTGCAGGCTACTCAGGACATATAATATATATAAAAAATAAAACAATAGTTTTTAAAGGTGATTTAAGGTAATATTATATTATATATAAAAATAAATTTTAGCCGGGCAAATTTTATTTATGGCTATATACAATTATAAGGCGAGAGACAGGCAGGGGAAACTCATAGCCGGAAGAATAGAGTCCGTTTCATCTATTTCTGCTGAAAAACAGATAGAAGAATTGAGGCTTATTCCTATTTCGGTAGAAGAAGCCGCAAGTTTTTCATGGGGAGACCTTCTTCCCGCATTTCAGAGCATCTCCAAAAAAGACGTAATAGTTTTTTCGAGACAGCTTGCCACACTGTATCAATCCGGCGTGCCTCTTACCAAAAGCCTTGATTCTTTAATGGAATTCGCAAGAAATAAAAAATTTAAGGAAATTCTGGCGCTAGTAAAACAAGATGTAGAAAGCGGTCAGACTCTTTCTAAAAGTTTTGCAAGGCACCCCAAAGTTTTTTCCGAAATATACGTAAATATGGTGGAAGTCGGCGAAACTAGCGGTCTTTTATACGATATACTAGTCAGGCTTGCTCTATTAATGGAAAAAGATATGGCGGTTAAGGCAAAGGTAAAGAGCGCAACCTTTTATCCAAAAATCGTCGTTTCCGCAATAATAATCGCCGTAGTAATTTTAGTAGGATTCGTTATACCTAAATTCGCTATGCTTTATAAAAGTTTCAACGTTCCTCTTCCATTAGAAACAAGGATATTAGTGGCTATTTCCAATTTTTTCGTAAGTTACTGGTATATAGTTTTAATCGCAGCAGTTGCTTTGATAGCGGGCGTAAAACTTTATCTAAATTCATCCGGGGGAAGACTGTGGTGGGACGAACATAAACTTAAAATACCTATATTCGGAAGTATTTTTTATAAATCTATGATGAGCCAGTTTACAAGGATTTTCGGGCTTTTATTCCAGAGCGGGCTTCCGGTCAACAGGGCGTTTGAGCTTATAAGAAACGCCGTAAACAATAAATTTTTTACCAATAAAATTGTCGAAATACAGTCCGACGTTACAAGAGGGGAGTCTATCACGAACAGTTTTAAGAATTCTAAAATTTTTTCCGGTATTATCATACAGATGGTAAGCGTAGGCGAAGAAACAGGACATATAGACGAAATGCTCGGCAAGGTCGCAGATTATTTCGACGAGGATTTAGATCATCAACTGAGCATGCTTCAGGCAAGCATAGAACCGGTGCTTTTAACTATAATTTTCGGCATGGTTCTCTTTCTTGCCCTGGCTATATATCTTCCTATTATCGACGTGATAAATTTTGCAAAAAAAGGCTGATAAAAAAATTTGACTTAAAACATATGAAAATGATAATATTGTTATATATAGATAGTTATATATATAAAATAATCAGTCATAAAAACAGCTGTAAGTAATTGATATTTTTAAGCTATTTTAAGATATATAAAGGGAGAAGGAGATGAAAAAAATCAACGGTATATTTTACGCCGTTTTAGCGGTATCGTTTGCAGTATTATCATTATCGTTAAGCGGGTGCGCAAAAAAGCAGGCTTTTACCGGAGGGGCGGAATCCAGGCTCAGCGTCGGCGCATTTAAAACCCAATACAACATTATCCCTGATTATCTTAAATCTCCCGGAAATACCGATTCATTAAATAATACCGCTATATCGGCGCACATTATGGGATACGTTGTCATGGAAAACGTTCATCAGGGTCAGGCGGTTTCAAAAGGACATCTTTTATTGAAACTAAGCGCCCCAGAAATCGGGTCAAAATATAATGCCGCGAAAGCCGGTTTTATTAACGCAAAAAAAACATACGACAGGATTAAAAGATTATATAAAGAAAATTCGGTTTCGAGACAGACCTACGACAACACCTTAATGCAGTATAAAGTGGCTAAGGCCGGGTTGAACGAAGCCGGGAACTATTTGGATTACAAAAATATTTATTCCCCTATCGACGGAGTTATAACTAAAAAAAACGTTTCTATGGGAGACCTTGTTGCGCCGGGGCAGATGCTTCTAATAATTCAAAGCCTTAAGAGATTGGAATTTAAGACATCCGTCAACGTTAAATATTTTAGCAAAATAAAAAACGCAGAAGCGGTTAAATTGAATTTTTCGTCGATAGATAAAACTGTAGAAGGAAAAGTAATATCCGTAGTAAGGTCTGCCAATCCTTATTCCCATTCCGTCTTAGTTAGAATTGCCATAAAAGGGGCTGAAAAATCGGGGCTTATGCCGGGAATGTATGGAACGGCGAAATTTAAAATAGGAAAAAGGAAAGCCGTAACCGTTCCGAAATCCGCGGTCGTAAGGCGGCTCGGCATAACTGGAGTTTACACCGTTAACGGCGGCGGCGAAGTCGTGTTTCAGCCGGTAAAAAGGGGCAGAACGTATAAAAATAATTTTGTCATAATTATAAACGGACTAAATCCCGGAATGATTGTAATAACAAGCGATTTAGACAAAATAAGCGCAGGAAGCTATGTGAACCCGAAGTTATAATATAAGATAAGGAGTTTTTTAGATAAATGAATAAAAATTTTAGCGCTAAAATTACCGAATATTTTATAGAAAACAAAATAACGCTTTTATTAATCCTGTTTAGCATAGGCTTCGGAATAATAGCGGTTCTTCTCACTCCTAGGCAGTATAATCCGCAGATTATAGTTCCGGCGGCAAACGTAATAGTCAGATTTCCCGGAGCGAGCGGCAAGCAGGTTAAAAATTTAGTAACAAAGCCCTTAGAAAGAAAAATGTGGCAGATTCCGGGAGTTAAGCACGTTTACTCGATATCCATGAACTCCGAATCTATAGTTACCGTAGAGTTTCATGTCAACGCAAGCCGGGATAAGAGCCTTGTAGATATATATAATAAAGTATTTTCCAACCTCGACGAAATTCCTAAGGGCGCAATGAGGCCGCTCATTAAGCCCATAGACGTAAACCACGTGCCTATTTTAAATATCACGTTATGGAGCAAAAAATATAACGCGGGTTATCTTACGACTATCGCCGGCAGGATATTAGACAGGCTCGATTCCGTTAAGGGAACCGGGGTCACTTTTTTAAACGGCGCGAGATACAAGCAGCTCAACGTTTATCTGAATCCCTTGAAAATGGCGGGTTATAACGTTTCTCCGTTAATGATAGCGCAGGAGCTTAAAGGGACTAATATAAACATTCCTGCAGGTTTTCTTCAGAAAAATAATAAAAAAATGTTTCTGACGGCCGGCGGATATTTTCACCATGTAAGTTCGGTCGAGAACTTTATAATATCCGTTTATAACGGAAAACCGGTTTATCTTAAGGACGTAGCAAAAATTAAATATTCATATAAGCCGTTAAATTTTTTATCGGAAATAGGATTCGGAAATAACTACGGAAAAATTAATGCAAACGACAGGGTTATTGCGGATTCCAAGGGTATTTACCCTGCCGTAACCATAGCCGTCGCGAAAAGAAGAGGGAAGAACGCGGTTGCGGTCGTAAACAGCGTTCTCGCAAAATTTCATAAAATAGCCGAAACAAGCCTTCCCGCCGGCGTTCACTATACTATAACCAGAAACGACGGAAAAAAAGCAAACAATGCCGTTAATAAATTGCTGTTTCACCTTATAATAAGCATAGCTATAGTAATAGTACTTCTTTTAATAATATTAGGCTGGCGAGAAGCATTCATAGTTGCTTTTACCATTCCGCTGATGCTGTTTCTTACCCTCGGCATAGCTTATATTTTCCATCAGACATTAAACAGGATTACCCTGTTCGCATTAATTCTTTCCCTGGGGCTTTTAGTCGATAACGCTATAGTAGTCATCGACAACATAGAAAGGGTTTTTTCAAAAGAAAGAAATATACTTCCCGCTTATGCGGTGGACGCCGTAAACGAAATAGGCAATCCTAATTTTTTTGCTACTCTTGCGGTTATATCATCCTTTATTCCAATGCTGTTCGTAACTGGAATGATGGGCCCTTATATGAGGCCTATCCCTTTTAACGTTCCGATAGCAATGCTCGTTTCTTTATTTGTAGCGCTCACCGTAGTTCCGTGGTTTTACCTTAAACTTATGGCAAACGAAAGAGGAATGGCGCTGATTCGCAAAAAAGAATTAAAAGAACACGGCAAAGACGTCAAAAAAGGCCTTTATGCCAAGATATTAATGCCTCTGCTTTTAAATAAGAAGAAAAGATATATATTTATGTCGGTCGTAGTAATTTTATTTATTTTGGCTATGTCCCTTCCGGTTTTAAAAATAGTAAAATTTAAAATGCTTCCCGTCGCAAATACCAACACGTTTTTGATTACGATAAACAAACGCCCCGGTTCTACTTTCCAGGATACCAATATCGCCACTATGCAGATAGTAAATTATTTAAAGCGTATAAAACAGGTAAAAAACTACGTGGTTACAGTAGGAACGCCGTCGGTTATCGATTTTTCCGGACTTTTGAGAGGTGCTAATTTTAGAAACGCAAGCTGGTTCTCGGAAATAAGGGTTAACCTGATAGATAAAGACAAAAGAAACACGTCTTCCCATCAGCTTGTTTTAAACATTCTTCCCGAAGTGCATAAAATCGGAAAAGAATATAACGCTACGGTAAAGGTTCTCGAAAGCCCGCCCGGACCTCCGGTAAAATCGACGATAGTAGCCGAAATTTACGGTAAAAATTACAACGAGCAGGAAAAACTATCAAAAATAGTAGAAGCTAGGATGAAAACAACGAGGGGGGTTACCGACGTAAATTCCTCATATAAGCGCCGGATAAGAAAGGCGGCGGTCATCGTTAGAAGAAGAAAGGCGGCGATTCTTGGAATAAGCACCGAAATGATTGCTCAGTCGCTTTATCTTTTAAACAACGGAATGAGCGTTGGAACTATTCATAAAAAAGGACACCTTAATCAGGAAGATATTTTTTTAAGGATGCCGGGTTCATTCAGAACGGGAGTAAGCGACTTATCGGGCATCTGGATATATGCGCCTTCGGCAGGCAGATTAGTACCCTTAAATTCTGTGATAAAAATAAAGCGCGGCTATCTGCACAATATGATTTACGAAAGAGATTTAAAGCCGTTAGTTTACGTTTACG
>JAJZYC010000079.1 GCA_021806125.1 bacterium | reverse complement strand
AATGAAATTAAACCAAACGTATTTTCTGTGGACGGCACGCCGACGGATGCGGTAAATATCGGCGTCCACTCCATAATGAAAACAAAACCCGACCTCGTAATTTCCGGAATAAATTACGGAGGCAATATATGCGACGACGTTATATATTCCGGAACGGTATCCGCCGCCATGGAAGGAGCCGTTATGGGAATCAAATCCATCGCCGTTTCTTTGGTGGTTAACAGGGGAGGAGGTTATCTTCCAAAAGACGCTTCTCTCGAAGAAGACCTGGAAGCCTCTTTCGTTAAAGCTTCCGAGTTTGTTTCAAACCTTGCTTCCGTTTTCTATAAAATCGGTTTTTCGGAAAATACCCTCTTAAACGTAAATATTCCCCAGACTATAATAAAAAAAGAAAAGAATCCTTTCGAATACTGTATTACCAGACAGGGAAAACGTTATTTCGAGGACTTCGTTGTCGAAAAAACCGACCCTAGGGGAAGAAAATATTACTGGATATGGGGTAAAAATATCACTTTCGAGGATATAAAAGACAGCGATTACGAAGCGGTGCATAGCGGACTTATTTCCGTTACGCCTATCCACTTAGACATGACTAATTACAAAGCTATGGAAAAATTGAAAAATATAGATTTTTCGATATGAATGCAAAAATTATAAACGGAAAAATTATAAACGGTCTATCATCCAAGGGTATTGATTCATCCGCCGTTTTGGGCGCAATCGCGAAAATTCCTCGCGAATCTTTCGTCGCTCCGCCTTTCAGGCACTCCGATATGTGCTACGGAGAGTCGCCCCTGCCCATAGGGCATAACCAGACTATTTCCAGTATTTATACCGTCGCTCTTATGACTCAGGCTCTATCAGTCGATAAAAGCCATAAAGTCTTGGAAATAGGCACTGGTTCCGGTTATCAGGCCGCCGTTCTTTCCCTTCTTGGCGCTTCTGTTTTTACCGTAGAACGCATAAGGGATTTATCAATGCAGGCAAGAACAGTTATCGAATCATTAAATCTGCATAATATAATTTTTATAGTCGGCGACGGCTCCATCGGCTACGGCGAATATGCTCCATACGACAGAATAATGATAACCGCCTGTTCTCCCGATATTCCTGCCCCTTTGTTCGCACAACTTGCCGAAGGCGGCATTATGGTGGTGCCGATAGAACAAAACGGCACGCAGTCGATTTGCGTAATAGAAAAGAAAAACGGAGCGATAGTTGCCAAAAATATAGCTCCTGCTAACTTCGTTAAATTAATAGGAAAAAACGGTTATGAAGCGCAAAAATCCAGCCAAAGATGCGGTTTCTGAAAAATCTTTAGCCGTTATAGACGGCGCAGACGTTCAAGACGGTTATGCCGAAGAATACGGCAGAGTTTCCGATAATTCGTTAAGGTCCGAAGAAAATACAATTTCAAGCCATTATCTTAAATACCTTAAAAAATATCCTCTGTTAACGAAAGATCAGGAATACGAACTTGCTATCAAAATAGGGGAAGGCGACGAAGAGGCGAGGGATTTAATGATAAAATCCAATCTAGGACTCGTAATAAGCGTCGCGAAAAAATTTCTCGGAAGAGGACTGTCTTTTGAAGATTTAATAATGGAAGGAAACCTTGGTCTTATAAAAGCAGTAGAAAAATACAAACCAAAATCAGGTTTCAGGTTTTCTACATACGCTATATGGTGGATAAGGCAGACCATAGAGCGCGGAATATTAAATTCCGGCAGGGTAGTCAGGCTTCCAATCCATATATCCGAAAACGTATATAAATATTCGAGGGCGGTAAAAGAAATAACTTCTGAAATTCAAAGGACTCCCAATATGGGCGAAGTAGCCAAGCGCATGGGGATTAAAGAATCGAAACTCGAAAAAATCATGAGTTTGGTCGGCAATATTTATTCTTTGGACGCCGTATATACCGGCGGCGAAGACGAAGAAAACCAGTCTAATTCTTTTTCTAATTTAATAAAAGCCGATGAAAGCCATGATTCGGCTTTCGACGAACTCGATAAAATAGAAACGCTTAATCTTTTAAACAGCTGGCTTTTAAGGCTTTCAAAGCAGGAAAGAAGCGTTGTAATTTTAAGATACGGCATTAACTACGAAAAGTCCCGCACCTTAAACGAAGTAGGGCGGATATTCGGCCTTACAAAAGAAAGAATAAGACAGATAGAAGTAAAAGCCTTAAAAAAGCTCAGGCAGATGGCAGAAGAATCGGGTTTTGAAGGCAAGCCGCCCGCCGCGGAAGAAAAGGAAGAGAATTGAGTTCGTTTATAAAAAAATATAACAAATATAAATACGAGATTTATTTAATCCTCGTTTCTCTTTTTGCGCTTATAGTCCATATACATCTTGCTTCTACCTTAAACCTCGGCAACGACGAAGCGCATTATTACGTATGGTCTTTGAAGCCCTCTTTGGGCTATCTCGACGACGCCCCTATGGCAGGCTGGGTTATATACCTTACGGACGCCATTTTCGGCAAAAGCCAGCTTTCCGTCCGTCTCGGCTCTATTATATTCTCTTTTTTCGACGGATTTTTAATATACTATCTTACCTATATTCTATTCAAAAGCAGGCGCGCCGCTTTTTTCTCGTTTCTTTTTTACCTATCCGCCGTCATATTCGGCATGGTTCTTTCCGTTATGATGCTTCCCGACGCGCCTCTCGTATTTTTTACCCTGTTATTTTTCATATTTTTTTACAAGGCGGTTGAAATAAAGGGGACAGATTTGAAATCTGTCCCCTTTATTTTCTGGCTCCTCTCCGGCATTTTCCTCGGACTCGCTTTTCTCGGCAAATATACCGCAGCCCTTATTCCGCCCGCGGCGCTTTTATACCTGCTTCTTTCCAAGCAAAACAGGCATTACCTTAAAACTTTTTATCCTTACGCGGCCCTTGCCGCCGCTCTTTTGGTATTTTCGCCCGTTATATACTGGAATGCCGTCCATAATTTTATCTCTTTCAGGTTTCAGATTTCGCACGGTTTTTCCCACCCGACCCCCGGACTATCTTTGCTTTTAGCCGGCTGGCTCGGTCAGGTTCTCGTTATTACGCCCTTTATATACATATTTCTTATCGGAGCGTTTACATATGCAATAATAAAAATAAAGAAGGAGCCTTTACTATTCACCCTCTGCTTCTCCCTCCCTATCCTTTTATTTTTCGTACTTAACGGCTATTCGCACAGAATACTCGTCCACTGGCCGGACGTCGGCTACCTCGCCGCATTTCCGATTATGGGCTATGCCGCCGAAGCGCTTATCGCCGGAAAAAAAATAACAAGATATTATGTTTATTTTGCGCTTTTTTTCGGTTTTTTTCTGTCCTACGTACTTTACAACCAGATTTACTATAACTCGATACCGGTGGGCAAAATAATTCGTTATATCGACAAAGAAAAACGTCTTAAAAAGGGCGGAGTGTTTTCCGTAATACCGCGCATTCCCGGCAAGCCTTCGACCGCCGATATAACCAACGACCTTTTCGGCTGGAAGCACGCCGCAAAATATATAGGAATAGTTTATAAAGGATATAAAACGGCTGACGCTCCGCTTTTTATCCTTACGCATCATTATGCCATAGCCGACGAACTCGTCTATTACGGCGGATACAAACCCGGCGGCAATATTTACGATATATCCGGCTTTCTTAACCAGTACGACCTGTGGCAGAATTTAAACAAAATCGGCGGAAAAAACGCACTTTTCATTATGGACGACAAATATATGATTAATCCCGTAAAAACCTACGCTCCATATTTCAAATCCATAAAAAAAATAGGACGCCTCGACATATATTTAAAATTCAAACCCGTAAGAACATATTATTTATATCTTATGAAAGATTTTAACGCTAAAAAGACGATTGAACGTTTAAAAGCCGAAAGCAGGATGTATTAGCACCTTTTTCACTCTTGACAATTAGTTTTCGTAAATATATAATTAACTGTCGTAAACAAAAAACAAGTAAACTATACGGAGATTAAACAATCTTAATGGACTTAGACTTAAAACAGTTTATCCGCGAAATACCGGATTTTCCAAAAAAAGGTATTAACTTCAAAGATATTACGCCTCTGCTTGCCGACGCAAAAGCATTCGCATACGCGGTAGATTCTTTAACCAAGCCGTATATTTCCAAAAAAATAGATTACGTAGTCTGTATAGAAGCAAGGGGATTCGTAATAGGCGCTCCAATAGCCTATAAGCTCGGCGCAGGCGTCATAATGGTCAGAAAACCCGGCAAACTTCCATACGAGTGTTCATCTCTAAGCTACGACCTCGAATACGGAAGCGCAACCCTCGAAATGCATAAAGACGCTTTAAAAAAGGGCGACAGAGTAATTATCGCCGACGACGTTCTTGCCACCGGCGGAACTGCTCTTGCGACCATAGGTCTCGCAGAAAGTTTCGGGGCGGAAGTCGTCGATACCGCATTCCTTGCCGAACTTTCGTTTTTAAAAGGGGCTGAAAAACTTAAACCCCATACGGTAAACGCTTTATTAAAATTTGATTACTAAATTAAATAAATTTATTCTTTTAAGGGGGGTTTTATGAAAAAAGGAATAACCGTAATATTCGCAGTACTCGTCATAGTTCTCGGCTACGTTGCGGTTCACGCAATAACCGCTCCGGTAAAATTATCCGCCGCACAGCTTGGAAATCAGCTCATTCATTCGCATAAAAAAGGCATAGACTGCTTAGCCTGCCACAAAATTGGAAAAAAAGGCGGAACCATAGGTCCCGATCTTTCCAAAGAAGGGCTCGCGAAACATTCTATTAAATGGCTCGAAGTTCAGATTGCGACTCCGTCTAAACACTTCAAATCGGGTTCCATGGTAAAGATTGGCGGAAAGTCTTATATGGCTATTATGTCCGACCACAAGATGCTCGGCAAAAAAGAACTCTTTGAACTTGCGTCTTATTTGAATTCGCTAAAATAAAAAAACACTTGACATATGAAATTTTGATATTATAATTAATTATATAAATATATGTTCCGATATATATAATATATATACGGTATATAATATAATGAAGTTATTATGACAAAAAAAATGTTGACAATAGCTGAGTTTAGATATATAAATATAGTAATAACTGAATAAAACAAAAAATTAACATATAAAAATCTTTTAAGGAGGTGCAAAAGGGAGAAAGATTTAATAAAGTTTGAAACATCAGATAGTAAACAAATTCACAAAGAATGCAAAAATTGTAAAACAAGTTCTAATTTAACTAATTTAATTTTAATTTAACATTAACTTTAAGAAGAGAGGAAAGTTATGAAAAAGTCATTAGCAGTAACACTCGTAGCTTTGTTCGTCTTGGCCGTATCATTCGCAATGGTCCCCAAGAAAGCAAACGCTATTCCGGCTTTCGCACAAAAGTACCACTTTTCGTGCGCAGTTTGTCACACGGTTTTCCCAAACCTTAACCCGTTCGGAAGAGCATTCTGGAGAAACGGCTTCAGACTTCCGGGCACAAACGGAACTCCTGCGGACGCAACGCAGATAACTAACGGCTTAAGCCTTCCGAATCCATGGCCGATTCCGCTTATGATTAGCTCGAATATTTGGTATAAACATACCACTAATGAAAACGTGAGCAATAGTACTGATCCGTTTAATGCAAAAGTAAATTTTGTTGTAGGCGGTGCAGACCCTATATACACTCCGTTGGCGAATTCTCTGTCTTTTTATGTGCATATGCATGCAATGGCAGGAGGAAAATTTGGGGAAGACCAGGTTTGGGCGTCTCTTAATGGGGTAGGTTCTGCGTTTGGTTTACCAGCACATTTATTAAATTTAAAGCTTGGTCAGATTACGACCGCAAGTCCATATTTTTACAGACAGAACGTTATATTTCCGACGAATGGACCTGTAGGGAGCTTACAAAGTCTTTCGGTAGGCTACGACGGTGAAGCAGGAACATTAATTCATTCTCAGAACGCAGGTTTTGAACTTTACGGAACACCGGGTTATCATTTGTGGTATAAAGTAACGGTTACGAATGATGCGGGATCTGGAAATGGTGTAGGTGGCACTTGTCCTGCTGGAGATACTTGTACTGCTCAAGGTGCAACAGCTAACCAGAATTCGGGTAGCAACGCAATGGAATATTCCTACCAGTTAAAAGAATATGCGCCTACCCCTATGGGTCAGTTTGAAATTGGATATTATGGCGCAACAATTGCAGAACCGATTAGTAAATCAGCCACTAATTCTGTTCCTGTTACCAGTAGTCAGTCATGGAATAACCGTGTAATTGTCAATGGCGTAGATGTTGACCTTGCCAACGATATTTACGAACTTGGTTTGACCTATATGGTTCAGAGCGACAGCAATCCTTACGGACCAAGTGGTTCTACACTTCCGACGAATATTACTGATACAAGCAACGGCTACAGCACGTTTGAAGCATATGGGCGTTACCTAATGCCTAATGTTGGAAACGGATTGATGCTTGTTGGAGATTACGCTACATATTCTTATACTCATAAGAATTCGCAGGAAGCTTTTAATGGTACTTATGGTGCATCATGTTCAAATGAAAATTTATATGGCGGAGCATCAAGTTGGCCAACTTGCGTTGATGGAATAAAAGATGATTTAACCCTTGAGGCAGAATATAATCTATCCTACAATGCACACTTGTACGCCGGTTACGATTTTACTAATGTTTCAGAATTTGACCAATTTCAGACAGGTATATTCTTTGCATTCTAATCCTTCTGACGCAGTATTAGAATAAATGGAATAAAGGTGTCAGATTTATTTATTCCTTTACTCCCGACTCTATCAAACACAGTCGGGAGTTTTTATTTATTCCTCCTAAAAATAAAGATGTAAAATAAAGGTGTCAGATTTATTTATTCTCTTACTTCCGTCTGCTATTGCCAGTTTTTCTCTTCCCCCAACCCGCATTACCGTAATTCTCAATTATGTTAACTGTTCATTATATAAATTTATAATTAAGATTTTTACATTTCAAAAAATTCATGTTATAATAAAAATAATTAATAATTAATCGCAACGAAAATTATTAAATCAATTTTATATATATTTTAA
>JAJZYC010000078.1 GCA_021806125.1 bacterium | reverse complement strand
GCGAAAAAAAATCGAAATATATTCGTCCCGTTCGTTTACAGCGATTATCTCAGAGAGTTTTCGAGATGGTTCAGGCAGCTTTTTGCCGAAAGCCTCGGGAAAGACCTTATTTCTCCTACTCCGGTTCCGGCAGTAGGGGCTACCGACCAGCATTCCCAGCTTCAGCTCTATATGCAGGGTCCGCAGGACAAACTAATAGGATTTTTCTGCCTTAAAGATACGGGGGGCGATTTTACTGTTAATTCAAGCGGATTTAAAGAATTCGATTATTTGAACGGCAAAAAACTGTCTGATATTCTTATTAACGAATTAAAAGGAGTAGAACTTGCGCTTGCTATAAATAAAAGGCCGTCCTTCAGGATTACTTTGGATAAAATAGACGAATTCAGCATGGGAGAGCTTTCTTTTATGTGCATGGAGGCGGTAGCGGTTCTCGGTAAGCTCTTAAAAATAAATCCGTTCGACCAGCCCGGCGTGGAAAAAGGAAAAAAATTCGCCTATCTGCTGATGGGCAGGAAAGACGATTCATTATCGAGAGAGTCCGAGGAATTAAAAAGGCTTAACGAAATACCGGATATGCATTATTAATAAGGGCGTTTATTTGTTTTATGCTGAAAAAAATAATTGTTATAGGAGGCGCTACCTGCTCCGGAAAAACCGAAATGTCGGTCGAACTGTCGAAGCTGTTCCCGATAGAAATAGTAAATTTCGATTCGATGTGTTTTTACAGGTATTTCGATATCGGTACCGCAAAGCCGGATAATGAAGCAAGAGCGGCTGTAAAGCATCATCTCATAGACATTAAAGACCCCGACGAAGAATATAATGCGCGGATGTTTTCGGAAGATGCGGCTGGATTAATCGAAGAAATAACGTCGAAAGGTAAAATACCGCTTTTCACCGGAGGAACGGGGCTTTATATAAAGTCTTTAATTTACGGACTCTCTCCCGTTCCGGAAATAGATAAAGCCGTTTTCAGGGAAAGGGCGGTCGAATTAATCAAAGAAATAGGCGCTCCGGCGGCATATGAAAAGCTGAAAGAATTCGACCCGGAATACGCCGAAAAAATATCGGAATACGACAGTCAGAGAATAACGAGGGCTTATGAGGTGTATTCGGCTACCGGACGTCCTCTTTCATATTATCTGGCTCAAAATCCTTTCGGCAGTCCTTTGTACGATTATATTTATTTTAACTTAAATCCCGGGAGGGATTATCTGAAATCGTGTATAATGAAAAGGACGCGGCTCATTTTGGAAAAAGGTTTAACGGACGAAACGGAAAGTATTTTAAAATTGGGATATAAACCGAATTTAAAACCTTTCAAAAGTATAGGATATAGGGAGTCTTTAATGTTCCTGAATAAAGAAATTAATACGGAAGACGATTTATATTTAAAAATCGTTTCTTCTACGGTAAAATATGCAAAAAGGCAGGCCACCTTTTTTAAAAAGGCTGAAAATGCAATCGAGATTAATTTTACGGATTTAAATAAAAAGCTCGCTTTTGCGGCAAAGACCATAGAAGGTTTTTTAAAATGACCCAGAGAGCCCTGCTTATCGGTATAAATAACCCCGGCTCGGACAGGGAAAAAAGCAGGGATTCGCTTGAAGAGCTTTCTATGCTTTCCGAAACGGCGGGCGCTAAAAATGTCTTCAAAATTTTAAAAAATATAAAAAAAATAGACCCGGCATATTATCTTTCCAAGGGTATGCTCGAAGACATAAAAGAGCTCGCCGTTTCGGAAAATGCGGATATCGTTATAATAGACGCCTCTTTAAGTCCCGCCCAGGAAAGCAATCTTTCGGAGTATCTCGATTTAAACGTTATCGACAGGACGAGGCTTATATTAGACATATTTGCCGTACATGCAAGGACGGCGGAAAGCAGGTACCAGGTAGAGCTTGCTATGTTCAATTATATGCTTCCGCGGCTCAAAGGCGCCGGCATAATGCTTTCGAGAACTGGAGCGGGCATAGGAACGAGAGGTCCTGGCGAAACGAAGCTGGAAACCGACAGAAGAAAAATTAGACAGCGTATAGGCTATATAAAGGAAAAATTAAAACTTTCGGAGAAAACAAGGCGCCTGCACAGGTATAAGAGGAGCAGGCAGGGACTTTATACCGCCGCTATCGTCGGCTATACGAATTCGGGAAAAACTACGCTAATGAAGAGATTAACCGGCAGGGGAGAGGCTGGAGAGGACAAGCTTTTCGCCACATTGGGCACGAAAATGGCTTCTATTTACGATACCGCCGGCAGAAAAAAAGTTATAATATCGGACACCGTAGGATTTATTCAAAACCTGCCGCTTTTTTTGGTAGAATCTTTTAAAGCCACTCTTGAGGAAACGGTTCATTCCGATTTATTAATACACGTGATAGACCCTGTTCAAAGCGACGCGGCAGGCAAATATGAGGAAGTCGTAAAAATATTGGATGAAATAGGGGCTGAAGATAAAAAAATAATTACCGTTTTAAACAAAATAGACCTTTTATCTCCCGAACAGGTCGATTTTTTATCTACTAAATTCGAAACGCTGACCGGAAAGCTGGCCGTCGCCGTATCCGCTAAAACAGGCGAAAACATAAACTTATTAAAAGACAGAATATTTGAGTCTTTAGAATGCCAAACAATATAAGGATAAATTAAAATGAAAAAAATAGTCCTGTTATCGCTATCGCTGTTATTGTGCTTATTATCGTGTTTTTTAACCGGAAAAGCGTCCGCTATGAACGTCAAGGCGGAAACCTATATAGTTATCCCGAAAAATAATAAAGGAGATTTGCAGTCCTTAGCTATTAAACGCGCAATCGGACTTTCTTTAAAAAAAGCAGTGGCAATCTTAACCGGCAAAAAGAAATTTTCAGATAAAAAGAATAGCCGCATTCTCGAAAAGGAAATCTATTCTAAGGGATTGAAATATATATATTCCTTTAAAATCGTCAAGGCGAAAAAATACCTGAATCTTTATTATATCGATTTAATCGTTTATATAAGGGAAAATAATCTTAAGGATAAATTAAGAAACTTAGGATTTAAAGCAGCCGACGCCGCCGTTAAAGAGAATAAAATAAATTACAATGTTTATTACGTGAGGTTTACGGGAAATTTCAGCTATTCCGATTCCAACAAGTTTCAGAAATTAATGCTAAAATATTCACGGCATCTGCAAAACCTTTACGTATCATCCTTTTCGGAAGATTTTGCGGAAATAAAAGTTTTATATTACGGCAGTATAATCAGGCTTTTTAAGAGAGTAAAACCTATTATAGAAACATATTTAAAGGCAAAAATATATCCTGTTAAAAATAATACGATAATAGTCGATGTAAAGTAAAAAATAATTAAACTAAGTGAAATATATTTTTTAAGGAAGTAATCGCTACGGTATTTAAATAAAAATTAAATATGGAATAAAGAAAAATACTTATAAAAAGCGGGATGAAAAAATATATATAAATATTTTTATCCCTTTCGTATAAAACCCCGAGCGCCAAAGATATAGGCGGCGCGCCTATAAACATCTGCCCTACGAAAAGCCCTACCACCGGACCGTATTTTGCCACGTAGTTATGAGCCCTTTTGCCTTTTTTGGAGGCAAGCATCCCGTGCACCCATTTTAGCGATTTTAGTTTCAGTCCGGCATAAAACAGCAGAGAGCATAACAATGTTTCCGAAACGGTTATCATGATAATGCTGACGTAAGGGTTTAATCCATTGTAAACGGCATATGCCGTGGATACATATTTGCCTCCTATTAAGGGAGTTACGTTTATAGCCGTCATAACGATATATTTATAATAAAGAGGTTTCAAAAAAGGTTTTAGCATATTATATTTATTTTTAGAGATTAATTTGATATAATTATAACTGTAAATCATATATTTATAAAGCATAAAATATTTTAAAATTTAAAATAAAAAATGTATTATTTTACTCCCGTATCGGATATGTTTGAAACGGCCGATTCTATATTTATATATATAGAACTCGCCGGAGTAAAAAAAGAAGATATCAATATCGAAATCGCCGAAACAGCGGTAGAAGTCAGCGGAGTGAAGCACCGCGGCGGAGGTGCCGAAGAGTATAATTTTCAAAGGATGGAAAGGCCTTTCGGGTTTTTTAAAAGAGTCTTCGATATGCCCCGGGCGGCGAGCAGAGACTCCATAAGCGCTTCTTTTAACGAAGGGCTTTTAGAGATAATTATACCTAAAAAAACAAAAAATAACGGGTTCAGATTGACATGCATCGAAATTAAAGACAAATAAAATTTTCAAGGAAGGTAAAACTTATTATGTATAATTTAGACTATTACGAAGATAAATTATCGGAAAGCGGATACAGGGTTCTTACGATATCCATAGAAGAATCGAAGAGAAGAAAGCATTATTACTTAGGGCTAGAGCATATATTTTATGCCTTAACCTTAGTCGATGAAGACCTTTTGAACGAAATATTCATAGAATTAAAAATAGACAAAAGAAAGGTTATAAAGCTTTTGAACGATTTCATGATGTCGTCCGAACAATATATAGGCGAAGGAATGAAAATTTCCCTCCAGACCAGAAATTTATTCAAAAGCGCTTACGATTACGCACAGAGTTCCGGGAGAAATCTCATCGAATCTACCGATTTCTTAATGGTTATGTTTCAAGAGCCCAACTCTGCGCCCAACAGGGTTTTTAAGGCTCTCGGAGTGGATTCGGTGGTAATCGCCGATAAAATTTTTCAAAAAATGAGGGAAAAAAGAAACAGAAGCGACGAAAACAGAAGGAAATACGATTTACCGTACACTTTAAGACAGCACGCAATAAATTTAAGCAAACTGGCTATTATGGATAAACTTCCTTTAGTTTTCGGAAGAGAGGAAGAAATTACGAGGCTTATGGAAATATTATGCCATATAGACAGGCCTAATTCGGCTATAGTAGTAGGCGAACCGGGCGTCGGAAAAACGGCTATCGTAGAAGGGCTTGCAAGAAAAATAGAACTTGAACCTTATAACGTCCCACCAAGACTTAGAAATAAAATCATAGTAAATCTTCAGATGAATTCGTTGGTAGCGGGAACCGTCTTCAGAGGCATGTTCGAAGACAGAATGGAAAAAATAATAAACGAACTTAAATCCAGAAAGAATATAATTTTGTTCGTCGATGAAGTTCACACGATTATCGGTGCCGGTTCCGCTATCGCCGTGCCGAGCGATGCGGCCAATATATTAAAATCGTCTCTTGCAAGAGGTGAAGTGCAGATTATCGGAGCAACTACTTTGTCCGAATACAAAGAATTCATTGCGGAAGACGAGGCGCTGGCGCGCCGCTTCAGGCTTGTTAACGTTCAGGAGCCCAGCGTCGAAGATACAAAAAGAATACTTTACGGATTAAAAAGAAGGTTTGAAGATACTTACGGCGTAGAAATCGAAAATTCCGCTTTAGAGGAATCGATAAAGCTGTCTTCGCGTTATTCCAAATCGTTAAGGCTTCCGGATAAAGCTATAGGATGGATAGACTCAGGCTGTGTAAAGGCAGAAATTTATAATGAGGACAGAATAGTCAAAAAGGAAAATATCTATCAGGTTATTTCCCAGGAAACCGGCATGCCTGTGGATTTAATCAAAAGAGACGTCCTGGAAAGATTTCAGGACATCGAAGACTTTTTTTCAAGAAGGATAGTCGGACAGAAGGATGCAGTTAATTCGCTTGCTAAACATTTGAGGCTCAATAAGGGTCCTTTAAAAGAAAATTTTAACAGGCCCGATGCCGTGCTTCTTTTTCTGGGTCCGACAGGAGTAGGCAAGACAGAAACTGCAAAAGCCATGGCAGAGTATCTTTTCGGTTCGGGCAGAAACGTTATAAGGATAGATATGTCTGAATATAAAGACGGTTCTATCGCCGTCGATAAATTAATCGGCATGCCAAGGGGCATAGTAGGCTCTTCTAGAGGAGGGCTCCTTACCAATCAGGTAAAAGACAACCCTTATTCGATTATACTCTTAGACGAAATAGAAAAGGCAAGCGACCTAGTGTTTAATCTTTTTCTTCAGGTTTTCGACGAAGGATTTCTCACGGACGGCAGGGGCAAAAGGGTTTATTTCTCCGATTCCGTTATTATAATGACTTCGAATCTGGGTTCCCATGAATTTTCAAAATTTACAAAGCCGCTCGGTTTTATAGAATCCGGAGATATCGTTAAATCGTTGAAAGGAACCATAAATAAAGAAATTGAAAACTTTTTTTCGCCGGAATTTATAAATAGGATAGACGATATAGTGATATTTTCGCCACTTACTAAAGAAGAGGTTAAGCAGATAGCGTTAATGCACATAGAAACTATAAACAAGACTATGGCGGAACACGGGAAAGAAGTGTCCATAACGGATGAAGCCCTCGATAAGCTTGTAGAGACCGGTTACAGTACGAAATTCGGCGCAAGGTTCCTCAAGCGCACCATAGATGACGTTATAAAAGTTCCGTTAACGCTAAAATGGAAAGAAGGCGATATATTTACCGCGGAACTTTCAGGAGGCGAAATTGCCGTTAACGCAAATAAAAATATGGAAAAAGATACATTGAAAAAGGGTAAAAACGGAAAGGAAAAATACAAGGAGGAGCCCGATTATGTCTGAAAAAAACGAAAAATCGTTCAAGGTGGTAGATAAAAGAAAAGTTGCAGATTCCGAAAGCGAAAGCGGAGTTAAAGAAGGAATAGGAACGGAACAGGCGGAGGCGGAAAAAGAAACGGCCGGTGAAAAAAATGCCGAAAAAGGTCCAGAGGAAGCACAGGCGGCGTCAAACGCCGAAATCCCTAATTTCGAGGCGGATTTCGCGACTTTTATTTATTCCTTGAATACACAGGCTTTGCTTTTTATGGGCAAGATACCGAATCCGATATCAAAAAAGTACGAGAAAGATATAGGCACCGCAAAATACCTCATAGACACTATAGATATGCTTTCTAAAAAAACAAAGGGCAATCTTGACGAAAATGAAACCAAGCTTATAGAAAACGTTTTATACGACCTAAGAATGGCTTATATTTCAGAAAAAAAGTAAAAAAGAGGTGATATATTTTTTATGAATTTAAATAATTTTACGATAAAATCACAGGAAGTAATCG
>JAJZYC010000077.1 GCA_021806125.1 bacterium | reverse complement strand
TTCTATTTTAGCCATGCCGTAAACGTCTGAATAAACTTTTTTTATATCGGAGGCTTCAATGAAAAATTCATTCCTTTCCGCATCGTTCATAGTCGTCATTCTTTCCACCGTTAAGGCATCTACGTTTAACGAGGCGGCGAGTTCCGGCATCCTGGATGCCGAGCCGATATTTTTTTTATGGAGAGTGAACATTACTGCGGTTTTAATTCCGGAATTTTTAAGCATTTTAATAGAATTTACCGTTTTCAAAAATGTTCCTTTTCCCCTGACGCCGTCATGGGACTCTTCATCGTGTCCGTCGAGAGAGACTTGGACCTCGGCTAATTTTTTATAATTTTTAATCTTTTTAACTAGTTCGTCATCGATAAGCGTTCCATTGGTCAAAATCGCAATATTTTTGAAATTATCCGAGCCTTCTATCATATCCATTAAGTAAAAAAGCCCTTCCGGTCTTAAAAAAGGCTCTCCCCCGGTAAGCGAAACGAAGCATTTCATTTTCCATTTCGCCATCGCTTCGTCCAATTTCCGAAATATATTTTTCAAAATATTTAAATCTAAATATTTATATTTATAATCGTTTTGGTAGCAATGGACGCATCTAAGATTGCAGGATTCGATAAAATGCCATTGCACGTAGAAATCGTTTCCAGTATTTTTTTTATCCGCATATTCGTCCATTTTTATTTTTATTATTTAATTAAATTAATATCTTAACTTAATATGGTATGTGCCGGTTATTTATTATCTTTTCTTACTAAAAATATACCGCATAATTTGCAATTTTCAAGTCGAAAAAATAATAAATAAAAAAACTATTGATTTTTTTTAAAATAATGATATATATATATTATACAAAAATTAATCAATTTATCTAATCCGGATAATCCGGTTTTAAAAACCAATTAATTTAATCTTATTTTAACTTTCAAGGAGAGAGTTTACGATGAACAAAAAAACAAAGATCGGTCTTTCTATTCTCGGTTTAGTTTTCGGAGTTTCCGCCGTCCTTTCCGGATGCGCCCCGAAAGTAACAAAAACGTCCTCTAGCGCCCTGCCTCCGGCCCAAAAACCGACCGCTGCGGTGACGACCCCTCAGGCTGCACAAGTGCCTTCTTACATGAAAAAGTATCCATGGCTTGCGAATTACAATATTCAAGCCAATTCAAACAACATTCATTTTGCTTTCGACAAATCTATCCTTACCCCGCTCGATAAGATGATACTTAAAAAAGATGCGATTTATCTTAAGTATAATCCCAATGTTGCTATTCAGATTCAGGGAAATTGCGACAGAAGAGGTTCGGAAGCATACAACCTTGCGCTTGGATGGAGAAGAGCTAATGCCGCCAAAGCATATCTTCAGGACCTTGGCGTTGCGGCAGACAGACTCAAAACAATCAGCTACGGAAAAGAAAAACCTTTATGCAGAGCGCATACTAGAGTATGTTACGCGATAAACAGAAGGGACCATTTTGCGGCTGTTAAATAAGCGGCAAAAATCCTAAAGTTATAAATTAAAATTTAACCCTGAATAGATTAATAATTTATTCAGGGTTTTTTATTGTTTCACAAGCGTTAAATAAGCAATTTTATATGTGCAGTAAACCATATTTTTATCGTTGCGGTAATATTTATCGTAAGCAAGCAGTCTCCGTCTCAATGACCCTGCCCCCAATATTTTTTCGTTAACGGCATTTTTTGCTCCGAGCATATTTATTTTTTTTAGGAGATACAAAGACGACCCCGCGGTTTCCGTATATTCTATGACCTCGGAATATTTAATCTTTAAGCCCGCAATGCCTATTTTTTCTTTGAATCGTTCTAACTCCGGAAACTTATGAAGTTTTATCGGGTTTTCGTTTTCGAATGTTTTAAAATTTTTCTCAAATTCCTTTAACGTTCCAAAAATTAGAAAAGACAATATGATAATCCCATCGTCTTTTAACAAAGAACTGCATATATTTAAAAAATAATCCATATTATTGAGCCAGTGCAGTGTCATATTGGAAAAAATAATATGGAATTTTTTATGTTTTAAGGGCATAAGTTCGGCGTCTCCGCAAATCAGGCGTGCATTATTTGCCGCACTGCCGTCGCAGGCCATTTTCCTTTTTGCTTCTTTAAGCATGCCCAAGGCAATGTCTAAACCTAAATAATCGAAAGAATTTGCCGGAACGGCGTCCTTAACGGCAAAATATCCCTGCGCCGTTCCGCATCCTATATCGAGTATATTAAGCCGTGTTTTTTGGCAATTATAATCTTTTATGGATTGAGATATCATTTTTAGGGTTATATTATGATAAGAAGTATGATTATCGTAATCCTTGGCTTCGGAAAAATTTTTTTTAACTTTATCTTTATCTATCATAGATTTACATTCAATTGCCTAAGTTAATTTGACCTGAACGGCTATTTCCTTTAATGCATTCTTAAGTATTGAGCCGTCTATCGCCGCATTTATACCGAGCCTTAATCTGGCGCTTTTTTTAGGAACTGCAGGGTATCTTACCGCTTTAAGGTAAATGTCGGTTTTTAAAAGCTCTTTTTCTATTAAAACGGATTTATCTTCGTCTCCTATCAATATCGGAATTATATGGGTCGAGGAATCCAGCGTGTTTAGCCCTGATTCTTTTAAGTATTTGCGGGCAAATTCCGAGTTATTCTGCAATGTTTTAATTATCCACCGGTTTTCCATTATAAACTCTATTGCAGATAGAGCCGCTGCGGCGGAAGACGGCGGTATGCCGGTAGAAAATATAAATGCCCTGCCGAAATTAATTAAATATTCTATTATTAACCTGCTCGAAACGGCGAAAGCCCCGTTTGAAGCCAGAGCTTTGCCAAGAGTTCCTATGATTATATCGGGTTTTACTTTATGAAAATCTGAGCTCCCGCCTCCTTTTTCTCCGATGGTTCCGGTTGCATGGGCGTCATCGACTATGCTTAAGGCGTCGTATTGCCTTGCAATGCTTAAGATACCGGGTATGTCGGGAATATCTCCGTCCATACTGAAAACGCCCTCGGTTACGACGAGTTTTATTTTATAGTCTTTATGCCTGCCCAATATGCTTTCGAGATGTTCTAAATCATTATGTTTAAAACTTTTGAATTTGACGCCGGAAGACATTACTCCGTCTATAATAGATGCGTGAGAAAGCTCGTCGAAAACTATGAATGTGTTTAAAGGAGAAATGCTCGAGAGCGACTTGATTATTCCCGTGTTAGCCTGATAACCCGAAGGGTATAAAATGCAGTCTTCATAACCGCCCTTAAACAGGCAAAGTTCTTTTTCCAGTTTCCTGTGTATATCGGAATGTCCGCATATAAGAAAAGAAGACGAGGATGAAGTTCCGTATATTTCGACGGCTTTTTTCGCCGCATTTTTTATTTTTTCGTTTTTAGAAAGTCCCAAATAATCGTTTGTTGCAAGATTAACGGTTCCGGTGCTATAATTAACTTTATTATAAACGTTTTTATGGGGGAAAGTTTTTATATCGTATTTATCGAAACTTATTTCGGGAATTTTTCTATAGAGACCAAGCTTTTTATTTTTTTCGATTCTGCTTGAAATTAGTTCGAATAATAAAGACATATAAGATTATTATAATAACATATTTACATATTAAATTAAATATTTAAATAAATTAAAAGCAAATTAACCGCACGGCGATAAAGCAATAAAAGGTAAAATTAAATAATGGTCAATAAAAAAAAATTTGAATTGACGGCCGTAGATTTATATCCAGAAATTATGAATATTTACGGAGACAGAGGAAATATTATTTATTTTAAATACAGGTGTTCCCTTTACGGGATAGATATCAGAATTTTTGACGTTTCTATCGGAAAGGGAGAGAAAGAAGAATACGGCGGAGCCGATATTTTTTTTATGGGCGGCGGACAGGACGCTGAGCAGGGATTAATTTATGAAGACTTTATTAATAATAAGAAAAATATTTTAACAGAAGCTATGGAAAATAATAAAATAATGCTGGCGGTATGCGGCAGTTATCAGCTGTTGTGCGATTATTACAAATCTAAAGACGGCAAAGTAATAAAAGGTATTTCTTTATTTAGGGGATATACGGAATCCAAGACTCCGAGGCTAATCGGAAATATAGCCGTTAAAGCCGGCGATTTCGTCCTGGCGGGATTCGAAAATCACGGCGGCAGAACTTATTTGGAAAAAGGGCAGGATATTTTAGGCAAAGTTTTAAAAGGACACGGAAACAACGGAGAGGATAAAACAGAAGGGGCAAGGACTGGAAACTTTTTCGGAACATATCTGCACGGGAGTTTTCTGCCTAAAAATTTTGCCTTTTGCGATTATCTTTTAGATACCGCTTTAAAGAACAAATACGGAATTACGCTCGGCGAAGCCGTAAAAATAAAAGGCGTTGGCCCGGTAGATAACGATTTTGAAATTCAAGCAAGGAAAGATATAAAGGATTTAAAAAAATTCGTTTAAGAGAGCGGTTTTTCTTTTTCGTATTTAACTTTTACGACGGTATTAAGCCCTCCGCGGGATTCAAATTTTGCTTCTACTTCCATAAATTCCGGCTTTAGTATTTTAGACAAGTCTTTAATAATTCTATTTACGGCGTGTTCCTGAAGAATGCCGACGTTCCTGTAAGACAGAAGATAATATTTTAGAGATTTCATTTCGACCAATTTTTTTGAAGGCAGATAAGTAATTGAAAGTTCGGCCGTATCGGGAAGCCCCGTCCACGGGCAGACCGACGTGAACTCCTTGGTTGCTATAGTCACGAGCGTTCCGCTTCCCCGGTATTGGAAATCCAAGGTTTCCAGAATATCTGCGTCGATATTTTTTTCCGCTAAGACGTCGAATCTTTTATTTATATATTTGTCTTCCATAGAACTAACCGTCGAGTTTTTTATTTTTATTTTTTATTTTTTATTTTATAATAATTAAAATAATTAACAATTTTATCATAATTATTAAAGCTATTCCATACTAAAATTATAAATGAAATTTAACGATTTTCCTATAGGAATATTCGATTCCGGACTTGGAGGGCTGACGGTTCTTAAAGAAATAAGGAAAATATTGCCGTTTGAGGATTTGATTTATTTCGGCGATACGGCAAGAGTCCCATACGGAAATAAGTCGAAAGAAACGATAATTAAATATTCGTCCGAAATTTTAGGATTTTTAACCGGAATGAGTGTAAAAATCGTAGTGGTAGCCTGCAATACTTCGTCAAGCTTAGCTTTAGAATATTTAAAAGACAAAGCGGACGTTCCGGTATTCGGCGTAATAGAACCCGGAGCAAAAAAAGCGGTGAGGGTATCTTCAGGCGGAAATATAGCCGTAATAGGAACATCCGCAACGATTAAAAGCAGGGCGTATTCTGCGGCAATATATAAAGAAATAGCTTCTTTGGAAAGCGATAAGAGCCGTCTGTTCGGCGGCGCTTTTAAAATTACGGAGAAAGCCTGCCCGCTTTTTGTTCCTTTAGTAGAAGAAGGATTTGCGGATGAAGAAATTACGAAAGGCATCATAAATCATTATTTATATTCATTAATTACGGAAAAGCCGTCATGTCTCGTATTGGGATGCACACATTACCCAATCCTTAAAGACTCTATTTCCGCTCAAATCGGCAAAAATACGGAAATAATAGATTCAGGCGTGGAAACCGCAGGGGCGGTTAAAGATTATCTGGAGCGGAACGGGATGTTAAAGACCGGAACGGAAAAGGGATCCGAATCTTTTTTCGTCAGCGACGACGTCGAAAAATTTAAAGAACTCGGCGGAAAATTTTTGGGCAGGCCGATAGAAAATGTAGAGTTAGCGGAAGGCATAAAATAAATTTAAAGAAGATTATCCATTATAACTTTATCATGATAAAAGATTTTAGGAAGGAATTAAAAAAAAGATTAATACTTTCGGACGGAGCTATGGGGACAGTCCTTCAGCTCAAAAATCTCCTGCCGAAAGGCCTTCTTCCAGAAAGTTTTAATATTTCGGAAAAAATTAAATATATAAAAGACGTTCATAAAACCTATTTTAACGCCGGAAGCGAAATAATAGTCGCCAACACCTTCGGCGCAAACAGAATTAAATTAGCCGAGTACGGCCTGTCCGATAAAACATACGACGTAAATTTTAACGCCGTTAAAGCGGTTAAAGAAATTGCCGGAGGCAGCGCGCTGACCGCAATGTCATTAGGTCCCACCGGAAAATTTATTTATCCCGTTGGAGAGACGACTTTTAAGGAAAGCTTAGAGATATACAAAGAGCAGGTAAAGGCGGGACTCGAAGCCGGAGCGGATATTTTTCAGCTTGAAACTATGATAGACCTGCAGGAAATCAGAAGCGCTATCGTCGCCGTTAAAGAATTATGCGATAAGCCAATTATAGCAATGATGACGTTCGACGGCACTTATAGAACTATACTGGGAACTACGCCGGAGGTTTTTGCGGTAACCGCCGACAGCCTCGGAGCCGACGTAATAGGCGCAAACTGCTCCGTGGGTCCGACTGGAATTTACGAAATTTTAAAAAAAATGGCTTCGGTAACGGATATGCCTTTAATTTCCAAGCCTAATGCGGGAATACCTAAATTAAAAAACGGAATTACCGTTTTTCCCGGAAAACCGGAAGATTTTACGTCCTTAATTCCGGAGCTTGCTTTGATAGGCGTAAGAGTCGTTTCGGCATGCTGCGGCAGTAACGAGGCGTTTATTTCGGCATTAAAAAAAGAGATAGACGCCGTTAACGAAAACGGTTTGCCCCCGAAAGGCATAAAAAGAGAAAAGGGTTTGTTTTTGACGTCTAGAACCGAATTTGTATCTTGCGGATATAATCATCCGCCCGTTATAATTGGAGAAAGAATAAATCCGACCGGCAAAAAAGACTTTATAGAAGAACTTAAGGGCGGAAAAACAAACTACATAAGAAAGACTGCATCGAGACAGGTGGAGGCGGGAGCCGCCGTTCTCGACCTTAATGTCGGAGTTCCCGGCACCGATGAAATAAATTCGATGAAAAAAGGGATAATTGCCGTAACCGGCGTCGTCCATGCGCCGCTGTCGCTAGATTCCTCAAACCCGGATGTGCTGGAAGAAGCCCTTATGCTTTACCCGGGCAAGCCGTTGGTAAATTCGATAAGCGGGGAAGAAAAGAAACTGGCGAAGATTATGCCTTTAATAAAAAAATACGGGGCAGGCGTATTGATTTTAGCTTTAGACGACGAC
>JAJZYC010000076.1 GCA_021806125.1 bacterium | reverse complement strand
GCCCCACATAGTCGATAGAGACTATATCTTCGGCAAGTCCAAGCTCTTTTTTAATCCTTCTCATATTAGACACCGAATGTTCCAAAACCGTTTCAAAATATTCAAACGGAATAATTTTTGCCATATTCAACTCCTTTATATATAATTATATATATAATTATTTCATAATATATTATATCAGAAAAAATATCCTAATAGAGCTTTTTCGGCTACCCCGCCCCCTTCTATCTTCCAGACCGGGTTTTCTACTACAAGGGCGGACAGAGCTATTTTTTTTCCTTTCATCTCGCCGAACCCGGCGAACCATTGATATAGCCCCTGAGGATTATTGCCTGATATCGTTCCGGTTTTGCCTCCGGCAATAACCCCGGGAAGCATATATCTTCCGGCTGAGTTGTAAAAATCCGCATGGGCTACCCCTTTAGTAACTGTCGCTATCATCATCCGCTTTAAAACCGCCGCCGTTTTAACCGTTATCGGAACGTTTAGAACTTTAGGTTCTTTATGTATATATACTACTTTACCAGATGAAGATAAAATTTCTTTTATTATATAGGGTTCGACTATTTTACCTCCGTTAACGGCGGAACCTGCAATTAATGCGGCAAGGAGGGGAGTCATTTTTACGTTTTTGAAACCTGCCCCCGTAAGTTCTAACTGGTAAAATTTTCTTGGAATGTAGGCTTTGCTTTTATGAAGACCTAAAATAAAAGGTATTTTCTTGTTAAAATAAAATTTATTAAAATAATCTGCTAATAATTTCCTGCCTACATAATATCCCGCAACTTTGCCGAAAGCTACGTCGCATGATTTTGCAAAAGCCTGCTTAAAGGATATCATATTCGACCCCGTACCTATATTCTGTTTCCAATACGCCTTATCCGTCCCGTACATAGTTCCGTTAAAGCAAATATTAAATCCCGGGTAAAAACCTTTTGATTCAATTGCGGCTGAAGCGGTTATTATTTTAACTAATGAACCTGAAGGATAAGCAATAAGCGGAGAAATTTCATCGGATTTGCTTTTATTATTTGAATAAGACGCAAAACCCAGCACCGCTCCCGTATCCGGATTTAGGGCGGCTAAAACTCCGAATGGGACGGAATATTTCTTAAAAACCTTTTCAGTCTCTTTTTGCACTGCCGGGTCAAGCGTGTAAACTACGGTATAGCCGCCTATTTTTTGAACGTAATGGCCGTTCAGAATTGTTTTAAATACAGGAGGGTTATATTTAAAATATTTCTTTAACGACCCGGCCGATTTAACGTCAGCGATATCGAAATTAGAAAATTTTTTGCCCATCAGGCTGTCTTTAATGAATACTATAGGCCTGATTCCCGTTCCCCGCACTTTTTTATTTGCGGCAAGAAAAATGGTTTTTCCGTAAAAGTAAAGAGCGGAAGATCCGTAAAAAAGTAAAACTATAAATATAATTACTGCGGTATATTTTATAAGACTTATAAATTTATTTTTTTTGCCTTTTCTTTTATTAAGCGTTTTTTGGTATGATTTCCAATCTTTTATTCTTTCCATTCCGTTATCGTTATTTTGAATTTTTACCGCCTACTATTATCGACGGAATTCTAAGAGTAGGCTGGGCATCGGCAACCGGAACTCCCTGCCCGTCTTTTCCGCACGTGCCGATTCCGAAACCTAAATCGTTTCCTACCATATCGATATTTTTTAATATATCCGGTCCGTTTCCCATAAGAGTAGCGCCGCTGACAGCCTCGCCCACAACTCCGTTCTTTATAGCATAACCTTCCATAACGTCGAATACGAAGTCTCCGGTAACGGTATTTACCTGTCCTCCGCCCATTTTTTTTACGAAAATGCCGTCATCAACGCTTTTTATAATATCTTCCGGGTTAGATTTTCCCGGGGCTATCATCGTATTCGACATTCTGACTATCGGAACATGCTCGTAAGACTGTCTTCTGCCGTTGCCGGTCAGTTCATACCCGTATTTTATATATGAAAGCCTGTCCGACATATATTTTTTAAGGACCCCGCTCTCGACCAGAACATTCTTATCCGAATAAGTTCCTTCATCGTCAAACCTATAAAAACCGCGTTTTCCTGCTAAAGAAGAATCGTCTATAACCGTTATCAGGCTTGATGCAACCGGTTCTCCTATCTTATCCGAATATACGCTTAAGCCGTTTCCGGCAATATCCGCCTCTAAACCGTGTCCGATTGCTTCGTGTATCATAGTGCCTCCTGCTTCGCTGGATAATACTACAGGCATAGTTCCGGAAGGCGCAAATGGGGCTTCTAGCTGGGTCAATGCCCGGTTTAGAGCTTTTTTAGCAATATCTTCAGGAGCGTTTTTATCGAAAAATTCAAATCCGGTAAATCCACCTGCAGATTCATAGCCTACCTCGACTCTTTCTCCATTCGAAACCACTACATGAACAAGAAATGCCATATTCTCCCTGTAATCTTTTACAAAATCCCCTGCGGAATTTATTATCATAACGTCCTGCCTGTAATCCGAATAGGTAATATTAACCTGAACGACTCTTTTATCAAATCCCCATGAATATTCAACGGCAGGCTCTACTGTTTTTAGCTTTTCGTCTATAGAAACGGCTGCAATATCCTTTATTATATTAAAATCTATTTTGGGCTGTTTTTCGTTAAAATTTAAAGATTTAAACCCGGCATCTTTTTTATCCTTTTTATTAATATCGTCTGCGGCTGCGTTCTTTAATTCTTTTGCGATATTTATTAAATTATTTTCTTCGAGGTTATTAGTATAAGCATAATATGTTTTTTTATTTGAAATAAGCCTTAAACCAGCGCCCTGAATCATCCCGTTAATAGCTTTTTCAAGCCTTTTGCCCTCGTTCGACAATAAAGTAGAAATCTTAGATTCTATAAAAATATCTACGAAATCTTCGCCGCTAAGGCGGGCGCTTTTTATAACGGCATTATAATCTATATCGTTTAAATTCATTTTTCCCCTCTTCAAAGTTATACATTAGTTAATATAATACCAGAAACTGCGTTTTCAGACAAGACCGAATGACATGAATCTTATGAAATTGACTTTTATGCCGTTTTTTCTTAAAATAAAACTTATGAACGATACCTCTCTCTATATAAATCTTGATAACCTTAAAAACAATATAAACTTTATAAGACTCATTAAATCGGCAAAAAACAAAACAATTTTAGCAATTATTAAATCGGATGCCTACGGACATGGACTCGTTCCGTCCGCAGAAACACTTTTTAACGCCGGAATAGATTTTTTTGGAATTATAAATATCAGCGAAGCCGATGCAATCCTAAAAAAAATTCCTCAGGCTAAACTGCTTATGCTAAAAGGTGTTTATCCCGAAGATTTGAAAGAAGCGGCTGAATTAAATTTAAGAATAGGGGCCTTCAGCTTAGATTATCTAAAAATACTTCTGGATAAGGCGAAATCCGCCGGCATTGATAAGCCTCTGAATATTCATATAAAATATGATTCGGGAATGAACAGGCTCGGCTTAAATGAGAAAGAGATAAAATCCGCCGCGGACATCATTAAAGAAAATAAAAAATATTTTAACGCCGAAGGTTTATTTAGCCATCTATCTTCGGGAGGAAGCGACTTAAATTATACAAATTTTCAGATAGCTAATTTTAAAAAGGCGGTTTCTCTTTTTAATAAAAACGGCATTAAATTTTTATATGTACATATAAGCGCCAGTTCGGCGCTTTTAAACGACAAAATAGAAGAAGATTATTCAAACGCAGTTAGACCCGGAATTTCGCTTTACGGATTTAATCCAAATACTAATATAGATGAGCCAAAATATTCCGCATTTTTAGACTCCGAAAAAAACGATACTGCCGCTTGCGCACTTAAACCTCTTATGACCTTAAAATCGAGGATTTTACAGATTAAAAAAGTTAAAAAAGGCGGCTACGTTTCCTACGATAATACTTTTAAGGCGCCTATTGATATGAATATCGCAATAGTTTCCGCTGGCTACGACAACGGAATACCGAGGCTTATGTCCAATAAAGGCAGGGTTTTAATAAACGGTAAATTCGCCTCTATAAAAGGCATGGTAACTATGAATCTTATTATGGCGGACGTAACGAAAATACAGGGGATAAAAGCAGGCGATGAAGTAATAATAGCAGGAAAAAGCGGTGCAAACGAAATTACTATTCAAGAAATTGCAAGGATAGCTCAAACAATTCCATATGAAATATGCCTGAATTTCGGAAAATCGAATAAAAGAATTTTTACGCCTTTTTCTTTAATTAAAAAGCCCGCTAAAAAGCGGGCTTTTTAATTAAACTATAAATTTCTAACTATTGAACCGCGTTGACTTCCTTAACTCCCGGGATACGTTCTTTAAGCAGGCGTTCTATTCCCCCCTTAAGGGTCATTATAGAACCCATGCAGTGGGCGCATGCTCCTTTAAGCCTGACGTCAACGGTACCGTCGTCGTGTATATTTACCAGTTCGACGTCTCCGCCGTCATACTGCAATGAAGGCCTGATTTCATCGATGACCTTCGATACTTCTGCTTTATCTAACGCCATAAATCCTCCTGTTTTATATAAATTAAATCATATATATAAAAATAAATATATTATATATGTTTTTATATTATAATATTAAACATATTTAATGTCAATAATCTCGAACTCTTTTACGCCGTTAGGAACGTTTATTCTCGCTTCGTCGCCTATGCATTTTCCTATAAGAGCCTTGGCTATAGGAGAGCTTATGGAAATTTTTCCTTCTTTAACATCGGATTCCGTGTCGCCGACTATTTTATACGAAACTTCTTTATCGGTATTCAAATCAAGCAATTTTACGGTTGCTCCAAATACTACTTTTTCTTCGCAAATTTTAGATACGTCTATAATCTGGGCGCGAGCTATTTTGTCTTCAAGCTCCATAATTTTACCCGTCAAAAAACTCTGCTTTTCTTTAGCGGAATGATACTCCGCATTTTCCGATAAATCTCCGTGGGCTATAGCTTCTTCGATAGCTTTAATATTTGCCGGCCTTTCTACAGATTTTAACCTCTTCAATTCTTTAACTAAATTATCGTGCCCTTCTTTCGTGATATAAAAAGATTTTTCGTTTCCCGCCAATGAAACCACCTCCCGATAGATATTAAATTGAGCAATCTTTTAATATCTTCTATTTATTCTATTATCTGTTGTCTAGAATGTTATTATATTATATACCTTTGTAATAATCCTGCAACGCCTTAACAGATAAATTATTTTCTTTAAGTGCCTTAATTGCCATGCATGCGGCGTTCGCCCCCCTCATGGTCGTATAATACGGAAGAGAAAACTCTATGGCGCTCCTCCTTATTATATATGAATCCTCTAAGGATTTTTTACCCCTCGGCGTATTGAAAATCATAGAAATTTCTTTATTCTTAAGAGCGTCTATTATATGCGGACGGCCTTCTTTCACTTTATTTATTCTTTTGTTTTTAATGCCGGCTCTATCGAGATATTCCGACGTTCCTTTTGTGGCAAGTATATTTAAACCCGATTTAGTTAAAGATTCGCCGAGTTCTTTCAGATATCTTTTATCTTCGTCTTTAACGCTTATAAGAACGTTTCCCAACAGAGGCAAATTCTGTCCGGCCGCTATCTGCGATTTCGCGTAAGCCATTCCAAAGCTTGCATCTATTCCCATAACTTCACCTGTTGACCTCATTTCCGGACCGAGCATAGGATCGACGTTTGAAAATTTAGAAAACGGAAACACGGCTTCCTTAACGCAGTAATAGTTAATATTAAATGACCGCCCAAGACCGAAATCTTTAAGTTTTTCACCGAGAAGAATCTTGGTCGCTAATTTTGCGACGGGAACTCCGGTGGCTTTTCCTATAAACGGGACGGTTCTTGATGCCCTCGGATTAACCTCTATTATGTATATTTCATTATTTTTTACCGCATACTGAATATTTACGAGCCCTTTAACGTGAAATTCGCGGCATATTATTTCCGTAATATCTTTTATCTTTTCCACCGCATTCGCATCTAAAGAAAATGCAGGCAGAGAACAGGCGCTGTCTCCCGAATGCACGCCCGCTTCTTCTATATGCTCCATTATTCCCGCAATATAAACGGATTCCGTATCGCTTAAAGCATCTACGTCAACCTCTATGGCATCTTCCAGGAATTTATCTATCAATATGGGAAAAGAAACGTCCTGCAGAAATATTTTCTTAATATATTCCGTAAGTCCGCTTTCGTTATATATTACTTCCATTGCCCTTCCGCCCAGAACGTAAGAAGGCCTTAATAAAACCGGAAATCCTATGGCTCCGGCCTTTTCATATATCTCTTCGCCGTTGAACGCCATGGCGCTTTCAGGCTGTTTAAGCTCCAATTTATTTATTATATTTTTAAACTTTTCCCTGTCCTCCGCTATATCTATATATTTAAAAGGCGTGCCTAGTATTTTAATGCCTTTCGAGTCAAATTTTTTCGCTAACTTCAAAGGCGTTTGTCCGCCGAACTGCAGTATAACCGGAGGATTATTTTCGGCTTCACAGATTGCCGCCGTATCTTCGAAAGTTAAAGGTTCGAAATAAAGGCGCGATGAAGTATCGTAATCGGTGGAAACTGTTTCAGGATTGCAGTTCAGCATAATAGACGAATAATTATTTTCTTTCAAAGCAAACGAACAATGAACGCAGCAATAATCAAATTCTATGCCCTGCCCTATTCTGTTGGGACCGCTTCCCAGTATGATAACTTTTTCGTTTTCAAGAGGCTTAATTTCGTTGAATTTATCGTAAGACGAATACATATAAGGGGTAGCCGCTTCAAACTCAGCCGCGCACGTATCGACTTTTTTAAATACTCTTGCTATATTATTCGTGCGGCATAATTCGTCTATAATTTCTTCCGTTTTTTCTATTAAATCAATCGCTTCTTCGGATTTTTTCAGATATTCCTCGGACGAAATATGGCTGCCGTCGGCTTTTCTTGTAATTAATTTTGCGATTATTCTGTTTGAAAAGCCCGTTTCTTTAGATTCTCTTATAAGCTCGATATCTTCTATCGGATTGACTGAGAGAAACAGTTTTTTCTCCTGTTCTACTATCTGGTTAATCTGATTAAGAAACCATTTATCGACTTTAGAAAATTCGTTTATTTCTTCAACCGTAAAGTTCAGCCTTAAGGCATCGGTTATTAAAAACAATCTTTTGAAATCGTTATTTTTTATCAAAGATTTTACTTCTTCTTTAATAACTTCAATATCCTGCTTTTT
>JAJZYC010000075.1 GCA_021806125.1 bacterium | reverse complement strand
ACTTCGCTGCTGAAATACTCCACTCCGAGTTCATGCAAAATAAATCCATGCCGTTTTATTTTTGCGGTAAAATCATTATGAGAATAAAGCCTAAGATGATCATTCTGACCAAAATATTTCCATCGGTCATCTTCGGTTATTACATTTTTATCTTCTAATGTATGTTCTATTGCCATTGAAATAGGCGCCATTATAATGCCTAATCCGCCTGGTTTTGTAATTCTGTAAAGTTCATTTATAGCTTTGTCGTCATTGCCGACATGTTCCAAAATATGCGAACAAATAAAAAAATCATATAAAGAACCGGCGAAAGGTAAATTGGTGATGTCAACATTAAAATCGACATTTTTCATACTAAAATCTACCGTATGATAATCGCTAAATTTAAAATTTTTTAAAAAATTAGAAAGGGCGGGTTCGGGAGCAAAATGTAAAATTTTGCTATTTAATAAAATTTTAGCCCCCAAATTATTAACAATCCAGTATGCCATTAGCCGCTCGCGATCCGATGCCCCGCATGACGGACAGGAATAAGTTTCTATGTTTGTAATTTCGCCTTTGCCGAAATGCATAAATCCAAATTCCTTAGCTTTATTTTTATAAAAATCCGGCATGGGCATAAAATGATTCTGAACCGAATTGCATACCGTACAAAAATAATTTGGATATAAACGACTAAAGCCTTTGTTAAAAACAAAATAATCAGCATCTTTATTCCAGACCGGAAAAGAAGGTTCTGCCATATCAAAAATTTCATCAACAGGCTCATTTGCAAATATAGGCCAATTTTCTTCATGAGTTGGCAGATTGCCTATGCCTATATTAGAAATTAAATTGACATTGGGGGATATAGATATGCCCCCATGAGAATAAATGGCATATGTCCATTGTATATCCCAAACATCTTTATTATTTTTCATAAAATAATAATGTTCGAAAAAGTTCATCCAAAATTGCAAAATAGCCTGATTTTCCCAAACAGAAGCAATAATGTTATATTTTTTAAATTCAGGAAAGCTTTTCATTTCGTAATCATATAACCTCCATGCTCTTCTCCAGCTTGCCCATCCCCAAACAAATCCAAATTTTGTAAAATAATAACTGCCGTCGCCCCATATTTTTTTTGAAAATTTAGACCCTCCGATTTTCATAATCCTATTATCGTTTCTATATTTTTCAAGTAAGAACTCGCAATAGAAAAAAAAGCTAAGGCTGGGCAGGCAATCGTCTTCCAATATTATGCCTTCTTCTTCGTTTTCAAAAAACCAATCTATTGCTGAACTAACTGCTAAGCCGCATCCTAAATTTTCATCCCTGAAAAGCGTTTTAATCTCGCAATCCCAGTTTATGTTATTTAACACAAAATCTCTGACGTTTTTTACTTTTTCGGTTTCGTCTTTTTTATCTTTTCTTGGACCGTCGGCAGCAATATACAACCTTGGAGGCTTTGCAAGTTTTATCATATTAAAAACTTGCATTGCGGTATCCAATCTGTTAAATATCAAAAATAAAACCGGAGTCTTTAAAGGTTTTGATGTATTAATTTTCATTTTTAATTAATAACAACAATTTAATATTTCTTTATAATATAAAACCAATAAAATTTTATAATTTTGTCTATCGCTATAATTAATTATATAGGTACTTTCTTTTACTGCTATGTTAATACAGCTAAAAAATATTAAATTTATCCGTAAGTTTTATGAGGCTTATATAATCGAAATCATATATCTCTTTAATTTTATTTGCCTGTTCCATATCAAAAATTAAATCAAAGAGAGTTTCAAGTGCTAACGTTAAATATTGTTTTTTATTCTTTCCGTCAAATAAAAATATCATCGACATAACAAATTTATGGTTAAATCCTTTAGAGCTATAATATTTAACGGCTGAAGGAAATGTTTTAATAATATCATCATAGGACGAAATTTGCAAAAAATTTTTTGCAATTATTAACCATTCATTTGAATCTCTAATTATAACTTCCGGTCTGTTTCCGCTTGCATTTGCCTCATTCGCTCTTATTCTAAATCGTACTAATTTATCTTGTATCACATAAATTTCATATTTGAGACATAATCTTATCCACATATCTAAATCTAAAAGTTGCGCTAATCCAGCCCTATAAAACCCGCATTCGTTAAAACAATTTTTTCTTATTAGAACGCTTGGATGACATAAACCATTCCCTTTATAAAAAAAATGCCTCAGCCACTCGAAACGATTTTTATTTGATTGCTCAAATATAGAATAATAAAGATGCTTTCTATTTAAAAAATAATCACCGTTATCGTCAATTATCGAAGCCGCGGTAAACACTGCCCCGCAACCTTGATTATTGTCCAAAAATTCAACCTGTTTTTTCAATTTTGCAGGTTCCCAAACATCGTCGGAATGGTGAATTGCAATATATTCCCCTTTTGCTACTTCGGAAATTGAATTATTAATCGCATAAACGGCGCGCCTGTTGTATTCATTTCTAAACTTGATTATGCGCTTATCATTATAACAGTTAATAATATTCCATGAATTATCGGTTGATGCATCATCCCATATAATTAATTCAAAATCGGTATATGTTTGGTTTAAAACGCTGTCGATGGCTTCTTTTATATATTTTTCGTGGTTATATGAGGTAAGAACAACTGAAACTTTAGGCATATAAGTATTTTTCTCCTTTTTTATTTATTCAATAAAACATCAAATCTGTAATAACTGGTATTTAATCCTTTGTCTATATCTAAAAATTTACATTGGAACCCGTTACCTTCCGCAAGCTTTTCTATATCTTCCTTATTCCACCATGTTCCGATATGGGGCTTTCCTTCTTTTTCCCTTTGAAAATAAAACGCTTTTTTTTCGTCTGTATTATAATAATTCCATATTTTTTCTTTATCGGGGATATTGGATATATATAAGGTTACGCTGTTAAGAACGGATAGATTTTTCATAAATATTTCGGCTTCATCTGCCGATAAATATTGAAAACCTGAAGACATGCAAACTTTAGTAACGTTTTTAAATTTAGAATAATCTAAAGTTACTATATTTCCGACAGCATAGTTTATGTTTTCTTTTTTATTGGTGGAATTAGCAATATTTATAAGGCCTTCGGAAAAATCTACGGAGTAAATTTGCGAAACATAGCTTGCAAGCATTGAAGTTATCATGCCGTTGCCGCAACATATATCCAAAAGAATATCGGAACTTTTAAGAGATAAATTATTTATAATAGATTTCACACGTAAATCCACCTGAATACTGTCAACTTCTTTTCCGTTAACCGTCATATCGACCTGTTTAAACAATGAATTTTCATACTTAGCCGCATTTTCGTTAAAATGTTCTTTCCAATAATCCATTAGTCCTCCGTAATATCGTAATAATCAAGAAGCATGGCGGTTTCCTCTTTCCCGTTAAACATAATAACGTCTATAATAGAAAGCCATGGTTCGAAGACTTTTCTTTTTTGATTATAAACTATTTCTTTCGGTTTTAAAAATAAGATATTTATATTATTAGCATTAAATTTTTCTTTATCAAAAAGCTCTTTTCCGGATATAGGATTAATGTAATATTCTGCTTTTTTCTGTTTGGAAATTTCTAAAGCCCATTCGCCTGCGCCGCCGACCCGGGAATAATCGAAATTATAATTTGAAGAAACAGTTATTTTAGTATTTATATTGAGATAGCCGCATAATTCTTTAATAATTATTAAATTAACTTCTACTAAGCCGTCGCTATTAATTTTTTTAATAATGTTTTCTAAAAGATTAAACGTTTCCGTATAAAAAGGAGCTATTTTTTTATAAACAATAAGAGGGTTTAACAATACATCTTTTATTTTAGATATGTCAGAAACCTTGATATCTTTAATAAGGTCATCCCTCGAGTGTTTTTTTAGAGGAACCGTTATGTAAGTCCATCCTTCACCTGGCTTTAAAATTCTGTTTCTGTTAATCCAGCCGTGTCTTATATACTGAACGTCGTCGAATAAAATAAACTCGTCAACGGCTTTAATAAGCTGCCAATAACCTATATAGGGGAAAAAATAAGGCTGCATTATCCCAAGGGTCATCGTTTAATTTCCTTTTTTATAGTATCTACTATTCTTTTCATATCTTCTATTTCGTAACGCTGGTCTATCGGCAAGGGCAAAAGATATCTGGAAATATATTTTTCATTATTCGAAGCTCCTTTAATATCTGTAATTTCCTTCCAGTAAGTCGGTACGTAAATCTTATTATCTATAAGCTTTTGCCTTAAAACGTCATTTTTAATCAAAAAAGGATAAACCATAGGACCTTCTATAGATGAAAAATCTAATTTAAGTTCGTTTAAATCTTTTAAATAGCCGTGAAGATAGTAAAAGTTGCGCTCCCTTATAATTTTAACGCTTTCATAATCTATAGACGACAGTATTGATTGGGTTAAATGCGACATATTCTTAATTTCTTGATTGCACCTTCCCCTCTTGGATTCTTGAAAAGCTTCAAAAAATTCGGAGGCGGTTTTATCGGTTCGGCCAAGAATATGGGTCATGCGGGCATAAGAAAAATCCTGCTCTAAATCTTTATCTAATAATACATCGGTAAAAAGATATCCACCGCCAGGCACCCCAAAGAATTTTGAACCTAAAGAATAAAGCGTATCGATTCCGCAGGTAGGTTTGCAAAAAAAGGACTGGGTATAGTCTAAGATAAGTTTGTCCTTATACATACCAACTAATTTAGTTATATAATCGTTTTTAAGGCCGTAATAATTTACGTATAAAATCTTTTCTCCTTTTTCTACTTGCAAATCGCCTGCTATTTCAAATTTATCGTCAATATTATAAAATTCAAATTTAACGCCTAAATTTAAAAGCGATTCTTCGGTCATACTTTTATCGTTATAATAAGGCACGTAAACTTTAGCGGGTTTCTGGGATAACAATATATATTTAAAGCAGTTTCTTCCGCTGTTGAGTTTAATAGCGTCCGGATAATATTCGCTGCCCTTGCGCAATTCAAGGCCGAAATATCCGCCTATTTCTTTTAACGGCATGGTTTAGTCTCCTTTATTACTTTATAAAAATTATAAATATGCGATTTAAATGAAACTAATATAACTTCGTTTTTGCTTTTGCGTCTATAATATAGCTATATTTAAATATTATCCTTAACTATTTTTATAATCCTGAAAACGTCTTCTTCGCTTAAAGTGTCGTATAACGGCAGGCACAAAATCCTTTCCGATACAGACCTGGAAACAGGCATAATTTGTTTTGCCTTAATATACGGCAGAGTGTCCAAAGAAGGATAAAAATACCTTCTTGCGTCTATACCGTTTTTCTTAAGAGCTTCTTTAATTTTTAACGCCTGCCGTTCGTTCTTAAAAAGAACGGGAAAATAAGAATAATTTCTCGCAGAAAAGGGATTCTGCTCCTGAAACTTAACGATGCCGTTAAGTTCTTTAACGTAAATACCGTGGATGCCGGCCCTTTTAGATAAAATATATTCTATATCGTCAAGGACGCAAAGACCCATTACGGCTTGAAATTCGTTCATCTTGCAATTTATGCCTATTTTATCCGGTAATCCGCCCGCATCCGGATTAAATCCAAAATTAATCATGTCTTTTGCTTTTTTATAAACCTCTTTATCCTTAAAGATTACCGCTCCCCCTTCGATGGTATGGAATAACTTCGTCGCATGAAAACTAAGGGTAGTCGCATCGCCGAACGAAAGAAGGCTTTTATTTTTATAGCGCACTCCGAAAGCGTGCGCTCCGTCGTAAATAACTTTAAGATTATGTTCTTTTGCTATATCGCCTATCGCTTCTACCTCGCAGGCGTTTCCGAAAACATGGACGGGGACTATAGCAGATGTTTTACCGCTAACGGCTTTTACAATAGATTTAGGTTCCATACAGAATGTTTCGGGGTCAATATCGGAAAAAACCGGCTCTAATCCTTCCCATGACAATGAACTCGTAGTAGCCACAAAACTAAAAGAAGAAGTAATTACTTCTCCTTTTAGTTCAAGAGCTTTATATGCAACCTGCAAAGCTAACGTTCCGTTGGCAACCAATAATAAGTTTTCGACGGATAGATAGTTTTCAAGTTTTTTTTGAAGTTCCTGAACAAACTTACCGTTATTTGTAATATAACCTAATTTAAATATTTCATTAATATAATCATTAAATTTTAATCTGTCCGGAAGATATGTTTTAGTAATATTAATCATTTTAAAAAAATACCTGATTTAATTATTTAACACAAAGATAAATTGCCGCCGGACAATTCAATACCGACAGATATACATTACCCAGATTACTCCGCTTTTTACTCTTTAAAAATCATTATATCTTTGTAGAATAGACATTTTTGTATTTAATCTTAAAAGATTATGAACCAAACCGCCTGTTTACGTCTCTCCACTGCGTCCAACCGCCTTTTGCGTTAAAAATGCGTCGCAAAAAAGTAGGCTCACAAAGCTATATCCATATTTTATATCAAATATATTTAATGAATTCTTCGGGCAATTTTATTGAAAACAAACTGCCTGGGACGCTGCATAGATTAATGTTGTAAGCAAAATCAACCTCAAGCGTTTTTTCCCATTTATTCGTTAAGTAATCCAAGTCTTTTTTAAGTCTCAATTTCTTTTCTTCCGTATCTTCATATCCTCTGGTTTTAGATTCGTAATGATACAAAACTGAATAAGGAGTAAATAAGTTAAAATATCCAAGTTGCATAATTTTAATACAAAAATCTATATCATTATAAGCTATCGGCAAATTCTCGTCCATACCGCCAGATTCTTCGTATAATTTTCTTCTAACAGCCATACATGCTCCCGTAACGGCTGAATAATTTTGAATTAAATTTGCTCTTCCGAAATAACCGGCTTCATCTTTATTTAAATAATTATATATATGTACCGGCATATATTTTACAATTAAAACCCCTGCATGCTGAATAGTATTATCCGGATATAAAAGTTTAGCGCCGACTGCTCCTATTTCGGGACGCAAGGCATGGGAAACAAGTTCTCTTAACCAGTCGTCGTTAATGACTTCGGTGTCGTTGTTTAATAATACCAGGATATCCCCCTTGGCTGATTTAACGGCAAAATTATTAATGGCAGAATAATTAAAAGGCTTGTTATAGTCAATGACTTTTATATTGCTTAAAGTATTAATAGATTCTAAATATTTAACGGTTTGTTCATTGTCGCAGTTGTTGTTAACTACTATAATTTCATAATTTTTATAAGAGGTTTTTTTAATT
>JAJZYC010000074.1 GCA_021806125.1 bacterium | reverse complement strand
GTCTATTTCTCCAGTTCCTACGACAAAATCCCTTATAGTATCGTTTGCTATATGATGCCCCAGAGACTGGCTCACACCTCTGAAACCTTCGCATCTTACCGGAATAACCGGAATCTTTATTTCATCGGTCATTTTTTTCGCCACAGCCTCTATATCGTCGCCTATCAAGCCTATCGGGCATTCCGAATCTATAATTATGCCTTTTGCGGTCGGAAATAGTTCGTGTAATTCTTTTATTGCCTGCTCCAATTTTTTATCTCCGCCGAAAACGATATCTCTCTCCTTAAAATCGGTAGTAAATTGAAAAGGCATAAAATTTTCGACTCCGGGCTCGCCGTTAGCAAGATTTCTTCTCGTTCCCCAGCTGTAATGGCCGCATCCTATCGGACCGTGACTTATATTAATAACGTCTTTAACCGGTCCCCAGACAACTCCCTTTGAACCTGCATATGCGCAGCCCCTCGGCGTCATAACGCCGGGAAGGGATTTTACGTTTGATTTTGCAACGCAGGTCCCGCATGTTTCTTTATCGTTAATGCCGATATGTTCTTTTCTGTTTTTTTTGGCCTTTTCGGAATAGACGCTTATAATGTCTTCGACTATCCCTTCTTGTTCTTTAAAGTTGACTGCCATTTTAGACTCCTTTATTTATTGGATATATCCGTTATTCTTTAATATTAATTTTTAGCAAGCGGTGAAAACTTATGAAGATGCATCGTCTTGTTTTTTGGGCATACCTTCTCACAGCAGGTATCGCCTATACAGTTATCCAAGTTTTCTATTTTGACGAGCATCTTATCTCCGTCGTCTTCGAATACGTAAACTCCGCCTGGACAGACTTTAATACACCTGCCGCAGGATATGCAGTTTGCATGGTCGAATTCTATCAGAAAATGAGGAACCCATTTTACCCCGGAACGACGAGGTGCATTTACGTAATTATCTATTTCGCCGAAAAAACCGTCCATAATACTCATTGCTATCTTCCTCCTTATTCATTGTGGACAGATTTCAAATCTGTCCACGTTTTATTCTTATTTTTAAATCGAGCCCGTCCGGTTCTATATTAGAAAACCTGGTCAATCCAGCTTCCAGTAAATACTTTTTATATTCTTCCATATCTAAAGAGCAGTTTAATTTCCGCCTCAGCGATTTTACCTTTTGGGGTTTCATATGCTTAGTTAGCTCGATAAATTCGTCTTCCGGAATATTTTTTCTAAACTCGTATATAAAAATTTCCCCGCCGTGGCTTAAAACCCTGTACATCTCTTTCAGGGAATCAAACTTATTTTCTAAGCATTTATATGTTCCTTTCAGTAAAATTAAATCAAACTTTAAATTACCGAATGGAAGATTTGCGCTGTCCGCAATCATATATTTAAGCCTCGGCTCATAATAGCTCAAATAATCGGGCTCATTTCTAAAAATTCTTAGCGACCCGCCATCGGCCTCAAATTCGGAATGAAAAACATAATTATTTTTTAATTTTTTATTAAAAACCTTATTTGCATGGTTTATCATCGTAACGGATTTATCGACGCCAAAAACATAGGAATTAGGCAAAACCTCGCTTAATCTCCTTGCAATGTAGCCGGGACCGCAACCGAGATCTAAAATATTTTTAGGGATATAAGAAATATCGTTCAGAATTTTATCCACAAACGGCGCGTAGTCTTCTTCCATTTTAATTTTAGTGTCGCTCGTCGCTATATAAAGTTCTTCATCCTGAGAAAAGCTGAGGCTTTTCGACAGCTTACAGCCTAACACGGCATCTTCTTGCATTCGCATCTTAAATCCTCCTCCCGTTCGCTTAACTTTTTACTTAAATCCTCGCCTAAAAGCCCTGCGGCATCGGAACGGCACTGCCTGCAATGGTCCATTATGTTTATTCCTTCGATGTCTTTCGTTATACCTGCGACATCTTTCCTGCTTGCGCCTTTTAAGCCTATTTTATAAAAATAGGATTTTTCGGCGGGAATCATAGGCATAACGTTAAATAGATACACGCCGAGTTTTTTTACCTGAGCCGAAATATCTTTTATGTGAAAATCGTTGACGCCTGGTATAAGAACGGAATTTATTTTTATAGTAAACCCCATTTTCACTGCATTTTCTATGCCGCTTATCTGCCTGTCCAATAATAGTTTTGCGGCATCTTTTTCCGTATAAATAATACCCTTATAATTAACATACCTGTATATTTTTTGGGCTACAGACGCATCTACCGCATTAAGCGTTACGGTAATGAAATTTACCCCATTGTCCCGTAGTTCTTCCAAATTTTCGCTCAGATTGAGGCCGTTCGTGCTCATGCATAGTATAATCTCGGGAAACTCGTTTTTAACAAGTTCAAACGTCTTCATCGTATTGCGCGGCTCAGCCAAGCTGTCGCCTGGACCCGCAACTGCGGCTACGCTTATCTCGTTAAAAAGCCTCTTTACTTCGTATATTCTATCTACGGCACCTTCGGGCGAAAGCAGGCTCGACGTTACGCCGGGTCTCGATTCATTAGGACAGTCGTAATCCCTGTGGCAGTAGTTGCAGGAAATATTGCAGTATTTAGCAACAGGTAAATGAACTCTGCCGTAATGTTTCGAGGCTGATTTATTAAAACAGGGATGTTTTGCAACGCCTGTATTAAAATCGTTCGCATTCGTATTATTCATATATAATTACCTTAAAATTAAACCGTCGCGCTTTTCCCGTCGGTAGTCCTTTCGTATTCTTCCATAAAGCCGTATTCCATCATATGGTCTTCAAGGTCCTGCATAGTCATAGGCTTAGGGATTACAAACATCTCGTTTTCCTCGATGTTCTTTGCAAGCTGTCTGTAAACATCTGCCTGCGCGCAATCTTTATCATGCTCTATAACCGTCTTCTTTTTAATTTCTGCTCTTTGTACAACGTTATCCCTTGGAATAAACTGTATCATCTGCGTTCCTATTTTTTTTGCAAAAGCTTCCACCATTTCTCTTTCGTTGTCCACGTTCCTGGAGTTGCATATAAGCCCGCCTATGCGCACGCCGCCGGTATTGGCATATTTAAGGACGCCTTTGCATATATTATTCGCGGCATAAAGCGCCATAAGCTCCCCCGAACAAACCACATATATTTCCTTCGCATAGGCTTCCCTTATAGGCATTGCAAACCCGCCGCAGACGACGTCGCCCAAAACATCGTAAAAAACGTAATCAAGCTCTCTTTCGTATGAACCCAGCTGTTCAAGAGTCGTAATAGACGTGATAATCCCTCTGCCCGCGCATCCGACTCCCGGCTCGGGTCCTCCGGATTCGACGCATCTTACGCCTCCGAACCCTATCTTAAAAACATCCTCTTCCGTAACGTTTTCCTGCCCGACTTCTTTAACAGAATTTAAGACCGTTTCCTGGCTCTTTCCCCCCAAAAGCAGTCTCGTGGAATCGGCTTTAGGATCGCATCCTACGAGCATTATTTTATTTCCGCGTTCAGCAAGAGCCGCTAAAGTATTTTGCGTCGTAGTGGATTTTCCGATTCCGCCTTTTCCGTAAATAGCTACCTGTCTCATTTGTTTTGCCTCCAAATAAAAATAAATTGTTTTGTTAAAAAATAAAAAACGCCGCAACTAAAGAGACGAAGGATGAAGCAGGATCTTCTAATCTCTCTAATTGCGGCGTCGTTGCCGCAAGCGCCCATTTGCGCCCGTATAAAAATATTATATTTTTAATTTATATGCTACATATTCATTTTTATATGTAGCAATCTTTATGCCACAATTTTTTTATACCATAAACCTTTTATATTTGCGCCTTTCTAAACTTTTAAAATTTTATGCGGTTTAAAGGAAAAATTAATTATCAAATTAATTTGATTAATATATGAACATATTTGATTAAAAAAACGGCAACAGATTTTATTCTTGGCAGAAAAATTAATCTGTCCCCTTTTTCTTTCTATCTTAAAAAAATAAAATCTGATAACTTTTCACGTCTTTTCCAATAAAGAATAAAGTTATGGCATGGATTATGCTTTTATAATATATATGAATAATATAATAGATAATATAATTATAAACGACACAACTTTGAGGGACGGGGAACAGACGGCGGGAATTGTTTTTTCGATAGACGAAAAACTGCTGATTGCAAGAATGCTCGATGAAACCGGCGTGAATGAGATAGAGGCCGGCATACCGGTGATGGGAGGGGATGAAAAAAATGCGGTCAAAAATATAAACGAAGCGGGACTTAAGGCAAAAATCACCGGCTGGAACAGGGCAAAAAAGGAAGATATTTACGCATCTTTAGACATAGGGCTTGAATTTATCCATGTATCGGTTCCCGTATCCAAAATTCACATAGAATATAAACTTAAGAAAGATTTTCAATATGTTAAGGTCAATCTTATAAATATATTAAAAATATTAAATAAAGAAGGTGTGAAATATTCGGTCGGGGGCGAAGACTCTTCAAGAGCGGATTTAGAATCCGTCATCGAAATTATTAAAATTGCCGAAGGCGAAGGGGCTTATAAATTCCGCTATTCGGATACGGTAGGCATATTAAATCCTCTAAAAATATACGAAAATATACGAAAAATCAAAAGCGGTGGAAAATTTAAAAATATAACGCTCGAAATTCACACGCATAACGATTTCGGCATGGCTTCGGCAAATTCGGTTGCCGCATTAAAAGCAGGCGCAGGTTCTATATCAGGCAGTATTACTGGAATCGGCGAAAGAGCCGGAAACTGCGCATTGGAAGAGGTAATCGCATATTTCAATTTTATAGAAAATCAAAAAATTAAATTCGATTTCATAAAAGCAAAAAGTCTGGCAAAAATCATAGCAAAAATCACAAAGAGGCGGATTCCCGTATCTAAACCGATATTCGGCAAAAATATTTTTTACCATGAAGCCGGAATTCATACCGACGGAATACTTAAAAATCCGATTAATTACGAAGCATACCCGCCGGAATTTGCGGGCGCAAAAAGAAAAATTTTGCTTGGAAAACACGGCGGTTCTTCCGCAATCGAATATAAACTTAACAAAATGGGGATTCGAATAACCGGCGAAGACGCCGGAAATATGCTCGCCGCCGTAAAAGCCGAATCGGCAAAATTAAAAAGGTGCTTAACCGATAAAGAACTATTGTCTTTATATCGAAACCGGTGGGGTTATGTCCGGTTTTAACCGATTTTTCTTGCAAATTTCATAAAAATTTTATAATTTATCTTTATGTATAATAAAGATAAAGCCGAATTCAAAAACACTTTTATTAAATACATAGAAGAAAAAGGCCTGCGCCATACAAAGCAGAGAGAAGCTATTGTCGATGCCTTTTTTTCCGCCGGCAGGCATATTACCTCTGAAGAACTTTTTAACATAGTAAAAAAGAAAAATCCCGAAATCGGCTATGCAACCGTTCAAAGAAATCTGAATCTGTTATGCAAAAGCAGTTTAGCGGAAGAAATAAAGATAGGCAAACAGAAAACTAAATACGAACAAAAATTAGGCGCCAGCCACCACGACCATCTTATATGCGTAAAATGCGGAAGGCTCATAGAAGTCAACGACGAAAAAATTGAAAAACTGCAGGATAAGCTTGCCAGAGCTAACAATTTTATACCGATAAAACATAAACTGGAAATATACGGGATTTGCGGCGCCTGTAGGCCTAATAAGACTAGATAGACGATAGAATTAACTTAATACATAAAAAAACAATAAAGAAAAGGCGCGTCAATCCGCATAATATCTTCCTTTGCATCTCTTTACGGATGGATATAATCCAGCCAGCTTTGCGGAAGCGCGGTTACTATTCCTAAAATAACCATTGCCAGCCCAAGTATCCCGACGACCGCTATGGATTTTTTAGAATAGGCATATTCTCCAAGTATCCTTTTGCTGCCGGCAAGTGCTATCAAAAACCCGAGGACTATCGGAAGGATGAAGCCGTTAAACGCTTCTACGTCAACCATAATAGTTACGAGCGGTATGCCGGGTATAAGAACCAGCATAGCCGATACGAAAATTAATACTATATATATGAAATAAAAAAGTTTTGCCTCGCTGAAACGATGGTTCAAGCTGTGCTTATATCCCCAAGTTTCTCCCGCCGCCCAAGTAAACGCCATAGAAACTACGAAAGCCGCCAGAAGGCTGGAACTGTAAAGGCCGACAGCAAACAAAGCACCCGCATATTTTCCGGCCAAAGGTATTAAGGACTGACCGATAGCTTTTGCGGTTGAGGGAACTATATGGGCTTTATACAAAGTCGCGGCAGTCATAACTATAACCGCTATCATAAGAACCTGCGTCGCGATGCTTCCTATAAGCGTATCCGTTTCCGCCAGCTTAACGTCTTTTTTACACAGATTTTTATCGACCGTAGCGCTTTGCTGGTAATAAATCATCCACGGCATTATAACCGCTCCGGCGTTTGCCGCTATAAGCCATATATAATCTTTATTACCGAGCGGCTGCGAACCGAAAAGCCCTTTGAAAACAAGCTGATGATAATCCGGATGCGCAAAAATTGCGGCCGGTATAAATACGAATCCGGTAAGAGAAAAAATAAGGGCGATATTCTCAGCCTTGCGGTAGCTTCCAGTAAAGACTACAAACAGAAGGATTAAAAAACTGACGCCGACGCTAAAAACTTTAGGTATGCCGAATATCTCTCCGCTCGCCGCAATGCCGGAAAATTCAGTAATAAGAGCGGAAAATACGACGAGAAACAGGGTTATCGTAGCAAAAGCCGCCCATTTACTACCGTAATATTCTTTTATAAGTTCTCCGTGCCCTTTTCTGGTGACGCAGCCAAGCCTCGACGTCATAGATTGTATTAAATATAAAATAGGTATAAGGAGTATCTGCAGAGGTATAAGCTTGTATCCCCACTGTGCGCCGGAAACGCCCGCCGTAGTAACGGAACCGGCATCCATATCGGCAATCATAACGACGAAACCGGGACCCAGCACCTTAAAAAAATGAAGCCCCCTATATAGCGAACGCTTGCTAAATATGGAAAATCTGCCTCTTCCTCTCCTCCTGTTCCGTCCTTTTCCGCGGTATGGATTTTCTTCTGCAGAATTTTGGGACTTTAACGGAACACTTTCCATAATTTTTAGCGGGCCTTTTAAGTTAAAAAATTAATATTAATGATAATAAAAATCATTATCATTATAATATGAAAAAAATACTGCGATGTCAAGCGTTTTTTAATATCACAATGAAACCTGCAGAATAAATACAAGGCAATCGCGGAATGCGCAAACCAAAATTAAACGATACCGTTGTTCTTTAAAGCGTCTCC
>JAJZYC010000073.1 GCA_021806125.1 bacterium | reverse complement strand
GCTCCCTAAAAAATTAAATTTAAAATTAATAGAGCCGCTGAGGGAATTATTTAAAGACGAGGTACGCATAATCGGAAAGAATATCGGAATACCCGGCGAAATAATAAACAGGCAGCCGTTTCCCGGTCCCGGATTGGCCATAAGGATAATAGGCGAGGTCGATAAACGGCGGCTCGACGTTTTAAGAAAAGCCGACACGATTGTAACGGAAGAGATAAAAAAAGCCGGATTATACGACAAAGTATGGCAGTCTTTCCCGGTGCTTGTTCCCGTTAAGACCGTCGGCGTTATGGGAGACAAAAGAAGCTACGAGTCAGTTATAGCTCTCCGCGCGGTGACTTCGGCGGACGGGATGACCGCGGATTTCGCAAAACTAGATTACGATATATTAAGAATATGTTCTTCCAGAATAATTTCGGAAATAAAAGGAATAAACAGGGTGGTTTACGATATCACTTCAAAACCGCCTTCGACGATAGAATGGGAGTAATCTAATTTGCTTTATGAATTTATTTGCTGGATTCCCGCTTTCGCGGGAATGACGATAGTAAGATTTCAGTAATTAACATAACAAGAACACAATAATTTTCAGGTTGTCATTCCCGCGAAAGCGGGAATCCAGAGCCATTGAGTTAGCGCGGCATTTTTAGAAATATGGGAGTAAAATTATGAACGAGTTCGTCCACCTGCACCTGCATTCGCATTACAGTCTTTTAGACGGGGCGATTAAAATCGACGATATAATAAACAAGGCTATCGAATTCGGCATGCCTTCCGTCGCGATAACCGACCACGGCAATATGTTCGGAGCCATAGAATTTTACGAGAAAGCCGTCAAAAAAAAGATAAAGCCTATAATAGGCTGTGAAATGTATGTTTCGAAGTCCGATATGAAACTTAAGAACTCTAGCGAAAAATATTATTATCATCTTATACTGCTTGCCAAAGACGACGAAGGTTACCGGAACCTGTCCAAATTAGTATCTAAATCTTATATCGACGGGTTTTATTACAAACCCAGAATAGACAAAAATATCCTCAAAGATAACCATAAAGGCTTAATCGCCCTGTCCGCATGCATAAAAGGGGAAATTCCCTATAACATAGTCCAGGGAAAGTACGATGCGGCGGAAGAAAGCCTTAAATATTATTTAGAGCTTTTTAAAGACGATTTCTATCTGGAAATGCAGGTTCAGGGCATGGAAGAGCAAATAACGGCAAATAAAGGACTACTGGATTTGTCTAAAAAATACGGCGTGCCTCTGGTAGCTACAAACGACTGCCATTATCTTCTCAAAGAGGACTATGAAGCCCACGACGTCCTGTTGTGCATCCAGACCGGCAAAACTGTTGAAGATAAGGACAGAATGAAATTTTCGACGAAAGACCTTTACTTCAGGTCGCAGGAAGAAATGAAGGAAATTTTCGGCGGATATCCCCCCGAAGTAATTTCAAACACAAAAATGATAGCCGATAAATGCAATTTTTCTTTTAAACTTAAAGAAGGACATCATTTTCCCCAGTTTAAGGATAAAGAAAATAAAAATTACGTTCAAGGCTCCGAAACTTCCGTCGCCGATTTTTTTGAAAACGAAACAAGGAAAGGTTTCGAAGAAGTTTTTATAAAAAATCCTACGAAAGCCGCCGCCGAATCTTACGCTAAAAAACCTGAAGGATACGCGGCAAGGCTGGATATGGAGATAGAAGTCATTAAAAAATCTAATTTTGCGGGATATTTTTTAATAGTGTCGGATTTTATCAAATACGCGAAAGAGCATAATATTCCGGTAGGGCCGGGCAGGGGCTCAGCCGCAGGAAGTCTTGCCGCCTATTGCCTAAAAATTACCGAAATAGACCCTATTAAATACGACCTGATGTTCGAAAGGTTTCTTAATCCCGAAAGAATAAGCATGCCCGATATAGACTCCGATTTCTGCATAAACGGCAGGGACGAGGTTATTAAATACGTTTCGGACAAGTACGGCGAAGAACAGGTTTCCCAGATAATAACTTTCGGAACCATGCTTGCAAAAGCCGTAATAAGGGATACGGGAAGAGCTTTAAATATGCCTTACGCAGAAGTCGATAAAATAGCCAAACTGGTTCCAAACACCCTTGGCATAACCCTTGAGGCCGCCGTAAAAGAAGAGCCTAAGCTTCGGAGTTTAATCGAAACTAACCCTAAGGTAAAAAAACTTATAGAAATAGCAAAAAGGCTCGAAGGCCTTGCAAGGCATGCAAGCACCCACGCCGCAGGAGTGGTTATATCGAACGAACCCATCCATAACCATATGCCTTTGTATAAAGGAACGAAAGAGACGGATGTTATTACCACTCAATACACCGGAACGGATTTGGAAAAATTGGGATTTATCAAGTTCGACTTTCTCGGATTAAAAACTCTTACGGTAATGAACGAGGCTATCGCCCTTATAAACGATTCGAGGCGGCAAAGCGCTAATTTTAACATATACGATATAGATTTGAACGACAGGGCGACGTTTAAACTTTTAGCCGCCGGAGATACTACGGGGGTATTTCAGCTCGAAAGTTCCGGCATGAAAGAATTAATAAAAAAACTCGTTCCGAATTCTTTCGAAGATTTAATTCCCCTCGTCGCCCTTTATAGGCCCGGACCTCTCGGCAGCGGCATGGTTGACGATTTTATCAAAGCGAAACACGGTAAAGCCAAAATACATTATATCCATCCGTTACTGAAAGATATTCTTCAGGATACTTACGGAGTAATGCTGTATCAGGAGCAGATAATGAAAGTGGCCACCAATCTCGCAGGATTTTCTATGGGGGAGGCGGACGTTTTAAGAAAGGGCGTAGGAAAAAAGCAGGCGGAACTTATTAATCAAATGAAAGATAAATTTATTGCCGGATGCAGAAAAAACGGAATAGAAGAGGTAAAATCCGAAAAGATTTTTTCCCTTATAGTAAAATTCGGAGAATACGGTTTTAACAAATCCCACTCGACGGCATACGCATATATAGCATATATGACCGCCTACTTAAAAGCTAATTACAAGGAGCATTTTACGGCGGCTCTTTTATCCAGCGAAATGTCCAATACAGATAAGCTGGCAAAGATAATAAACGAGGCGAAGTCCGGAATTAATGCCTGCGAAATACTGCCTCCGTCCGTTAACGAATCCGCGGAAAGGTTCGCGATAGTAAATACGGGCGCCGAAGGCGGTGAAAAGCTCGCTATCCGCACGGGGCTGGGAGCGGTTAAAAACGTGGGCAAAGCGGCGATAGATTCTATTTTGCAGACCCGCAAAGATAAAATATTTAAGGACTTATTCGATTTCTGTTCAAGGGTCGATACCCGGAAAGTCAACAAAAGAACTATAGAAAATCTCATAAAAAGCGGGGCTTTGGATATCGCCGGAGAATCTAGAAAATGGATGCTGGATAATTTAGAAGCCGTAATGGAGGAATCAGTCCGCAAAAGGGAAAAAGAAGATTCCGGACAGGTAGATTTATTCGCTTCCTTAGGAGAAAACGTTAATTACGCCCAAGGCAAAGACGAGTCTTATTTAAAGGTTTCGGGGGAAAAGGACGATAAAAAGTCGATACTCGCTTTCGAAAAAGAATCGCTCGGGTTTTATCTTTCGGGCCACCCGTTGGACGGTTATGAAGAAAAGATTAAACTTCTCTGCATAAAATCGGTTGCCGATATAGTATCGGAATATATAAACGGCCTGCGCAAAGGCGGTTCCGAGCGGCCGGACGTACCGCATAGCCGGTCCCGCGGCGCGGCCGATAAGGACAATATGTATAAAATGGCGGGAGTCATAAATCAGTTGAAAGTGCATAAAACGAGAAATAACGACAAGATGGCGTCGTTTATATTAAACGATAAGAACTCGAACGTCGAAGCCGTTTTTTTTCCTAAAAACTTTTTAAAATACGAAGAAATATTAGGAACGAATCAGCCCGTAATTTTGACGGGCAGAATCGATTTTTCGGGTCTGAATACGGCAGGAAATACCGGAGACGGAGTATCGGAACCTGCCGGTGCAGCCGGCGAAGACGCCCCGGAAAATGATGCGGCTCTTAACGGCAAAAATAAAACGGAAACCGGAAAGACGGAGTACGGCGCCGGTTATGACGACATGGATTTAGATATTAAAGTTATAGGAGAAAGCATCGAACTCTTAGACGAGGTTAAGGTAAAACGGCAGGCAAGGCAGGAAGATGAAGTGTGTATTATAGAAATAAACGAAAATGCGGCTTTCTTCGAAGCTGGAGAATTTAGAAATTTTCTTTCGGAGATCAAAAACAGCTTGTCCGATTCCAAGGGCAGTTCTAAAGTAATATTAAGAATGTCCGGATATAATATAGTGCTTAAAGAAAGTCTCGGGGTGGACAAGGCATTGCTGAAATCAAAATCCCTTCCGGACTATTTGAATATTATATAATCGGTGGTATAATAAAAAACTGATACGTTTTTGGATAACTAAAATACTATAATAGTAATATAAAACAAAATAAACATTTATGGCCATACAGTATCTCGAATTTGAAAGACCTATAATCGAACTCGAACAGAAGATAGAAGAGTTAAAGACGTTTAACCTTGGAGGCTTTACCAACGTAGATGAAGATATAAAGAATCTCGGAGCCAAAAAGGATAAACTTACGAGGGATATATTTAAAAATATAAACAGTTGGCAGGTTACACAATTGTCGAGGCATCCTTTGAGGCCTTATACTATGGATTATATAGATTTAATAGCCGAAAATTTTGTCGAACTCCACGGAGACAGGTTGTTTATGGACGATAAAGCCGTAGTCGGAGGATTCTGTTTTATTAAAGACGATGCCTCTGGTTACAGGCAGAGGGCGCTTATAGTAGGACACCAGAAAGGGCGCAACACAAAAGATAAAATGTGCAGGAATTTCGGTATGCCCCATCCGGAAGGCTACAGAAAAGCGCAGAGGCTGTTTAAGCTCGCTGAAAAATACTCTATCCCGATAGTTACGCTGATAGACACACCCGGCGCGTATCCGGGTTTAGGAGCGGAAGAAAGGGGGCAGTCGGAGGCGATAGCAAAAACAATATATACTTTATTGAATGTTTCCGTTCCCGTTATATCCGTAATAATAGGGGAAGGCGGAAGCGGAGGAGCGCTAGCCTTCGGAACCGGGAACAGAGTTTTGATGATGGAGTATTCGGTTTATTCGGTAATATCGCCCGAGGGATGTGCGTCTATCCTCTATAAAGATACTTCTAAAACCGAGGATGCCGCCAATTCTTTAAAACTTACGGCAAAAGACCTGTTAAACGATTCTAAAGTTATCGACGGCATTATACCCGAGCCTCTCGGCGGAGCGCACAGAGATATAAAACTAGCGTCGGAAAACCTGAAAAAAGCTATTCTGGAGAATATCGAAGAACTTAAAGAATACGGCGGAGAGGATTTAAGAAACGAAAGAATAAAAAAATTCGCTAATTATTAACTTAACTCATATTATGTATTTTTATTGCAGGATTAAAGTAAAGCTTAATATTAAATTATCTTTCTTAAGATGGTAGAATATCCAGATATAGCATATTTTTTATCCAAGGACCTTATATCTAAAAATACAAGGGATGAAATTTACGAAAAAATTTCCGTTACAGCCTCGACTTTTATAAAAAGCGACCTCATAACCATATTTATGCTTAACGAGGACATCGAAAAGATAGTATGTGTTAAATATTATCAGGACGGTAAATTTATAAAAAAAGATTTTGAGATAATGCTTGGAGAGGGATTGATAGGTTCGGTCATAGAGAACGGCGAACCGTTGGCCAGCGGCAATCTTAAATCCGACCTGTCCGACATATATTACGAACTGGAAAGGCAGTTTACCGATATGTCGTCTATGTTGAGCGTTCCTATATATGCGGGGCCGCTCGTTTTGGGCGCTTTAAATATATACAGGAAGGATACCCACGATTTTTCCGAAGAAGAAACCAAAGTCGCAAAATTCATAGCTATGATGGGAGGAATTTTCATATACAGCCTCACTTTATACGAAAACGCCAACCTTTTATATTTAAGGCAGAAAGAGGAAAGCCAAAAAATCGCAAATCTTCTCGAAGTTTCCAAGCTTGTTTCGTCTTCGCTGGACCTTTCGAGCATTATAGACCATTCCGTAAAAAGATTGATTAATTTTACTAAAACAGATTCCGCTTTGGTGTATCTTAAGGATAAAGACAAAGAAGAAAGTAAATTTTGCTATGAATTTTTTAACTGCAATATGACCGGATGCTCCATATTCGGAGGCAATATAAACTGCTACAATATGACCGGATTCGAGTGTCCGTTCGTGAAATGCCCTCCGGAATCTAAAATATTGCAAAAATGTGTAAACTGCCCGTTTCTTAAAAATACGACACTGAAATTATTTAAGGATTATAATATGGAAGGTTCGTTTTACGGTCACGAACTCATTAAATTAGAAGACTGCAAATGCTTAAAAGCATTAAGCTCGGATTATCCTACTATTAACTATTACGAGGGAAACAGCGCGGCTCATAACGATAATGCCTGCGGCTGCCACTTCAAAGATATTCCGAAACAGACGTTTATCGGGATACCTGTTAAAACGGATAAGGATTTCCTGGGGTTAATTTTTCTTTTCGGCAAAAAACGGACGGATTACTCGGTCGAAACTGTAGATTTCATATCCAATATTTCAAACATAATTTCCGTCGCGGCATATAATGCGCAGACGCTGAATTATATCGAAGAAGAACATTTTGAAACTATAAGTTCTATATCGGAGGCTATAGAAGCCAGAGACACATATACCAGGACCCACGGCGACAGGCTCATAGATTACGGGGTAGCGGTGGCAAAAGAACTCGGATTAAGAGATAATGAAATAAAAAATATCAGATATGCGGCGGCAATGCACGACGTCGGAAAAATAGGCATAAAAGATTCCATATTAAATAAACAGGGAAAACTGACCGACGAAGAATATAAAGAGATTAAAAAACATCCCGAAATAGGCTATAACATGCTTAAAAAAATAAAATTTTTAAGCCACATAGCAAACGACGTTCTGCACCATCAGGAAAGATACGACGGCAAAGGCTATCCTGCCGGACTTTCCGGAGAAGATATACCGGTAGCTTCAAGGATAATAGCGGTCGTGGATACTTTCGACGCTATGACCACCGACAGGCCCTATAGGAAGGCTCTTCCGGTAGATACGGCCTTGAATGAGATTAAGAAAAATTCCGGAACCCAGTTCGACCCTAAAGTCATAGAAGCGTTTTTGAAAGCGGTAAAATTAGATAAATCTACGTAAGCACGAAACTGTCGGTAGAAAACGTTAAAGTAGAAACCG
>JAJZYC010000072.1 GCA_021806125.1 bacterium | reverse complement strand
TTTAAATTTTTTATCTTTTTTTTACATAAAAAATTCTGCTGGAGGGGGGGGGGGGGGGGGGGTTGTATGATACTTTAATATAAAGTATAGAATTTATTTAGAATATATTTAATCTTTATTATCTTAAATCTGTAAATTGCAATAAATTGCAATTTAATTTATGAAAATTATGAATCTAAAAATAAAGAGTAAGCTACCACCCCCCCCCGAAAAAAAACCGTATTGACAGACATTGTACTAATATGCGCAAGATAAGCAACCGTGTTGCGCAAGAAATCTCCTTGAGTTCGTATTCAGCCGGAATAGCTTTAACCGTTATTGCCGCAAATATAATCCGAATTTATAATAAATTGCATGAATGCCGGGCAGCCAAACCGCGTGATTTATACCACGATAAATATCGCACTATGCTATATACCTCTTTTATAAATTTATCGCTTCATACCGGTTATATATATAAAGCAAAGGAAACAAAAAATAAAAAAGATAAATTAATAGCGAGGGGAGGCTGCAATGTTTAAAATGCTCAATAATCTAAAGGTCGGGACAAAGCTGGGGCTGGCGTTCGGCGCCGTAATAATAATTTTAGCGGCGGTAATAGTAATGTCGCTTATGGATATGAATAACGTCAGAACATTGGCGCAGAACTTATATAATATTCAAGTGCCTAGAATACATATCGCAAACGGCGTAGAAAGAAATTTTTTAACAGGAAACGCATATTTGAGGTCGTACAATACCTTCAGTAATCCTGAGGATTTGAAAACCGGAGCAAAATACATGGAAAAAGCCAAATCTTATTTAAAGCAGGAGGGGGCTTTAGCGGATAAATATAATATAGCCGCTCTTAAAAAAACCGTTTCCGAAACGCAGAGCGCTATAGCCGGTTACATGAAATATGCGGGTAAGACTTCCGCTCTTAGGACCTTATTTAATAGCAACAGCGGCGTTTCGAAAGCTGTCAGAGCCGCGCAAAAAGCAAAATTGCAGAATGCGGTAAAAGTGATGGATAAAAAATACGTCTTAGTGGACAACCTTATTGCAAAAGATTCCGAGGAGGCAATCGCTTTAACGGCGCATCATACCCGCCTTACCGATTCTACGCTCAGGCGTTCGTCTTTGATAATGCTAATAGGAATGATAGCCGCCGTAATAATCGGCATCGCAATAACTTTAATACTGACCGGTATTATTAAGAAACCGCTTGTAATGAGCGTGAAACTTGCCCAAGACCTATCGCAAGGAAATCTGGACACAACGATAGACATTGAGCAAAAAGACGAATTCGGCCAGCTTGCGAATGCGCTTAAAGATATGATTTCAAAGTTAAGAAGCATCGTTATGGACATAAAAACTTCTTCGGACAACGTTTCTTCCGGTTCCGAACAGTTAAGCTCGGCGGCGCAGGAGTTGTCGCAGGGCGCGACCGAGCAGGCGTCTTCGCTGGAAGAAGTATCCTCCTCCATGGAAGAAATGACATCCACTATCAGCCAAAATGCGGATAACGCGCTTCAGACGGAAAAAATAGCGACCAAAGCCGCCGAAGATGCCGTAAAAGCGAGCGAGGCGGTATCCAATACCGTAAAAGCCATGAAGGATATCGCGGACAAGATTTCCGTGATAGAAGAAATAGCGAGACAGACCAATCTGCTTGCCTTAAACGCCGCAATAGAGGCGGCAAGAGCGGGAGAACACGGCAAGGGGTTTGCCGTCGTCGCAAGCGAAGTAAGGAAACTCGCAGAGAGAAGCAAGGAAGCCGCGAACGAGATTAGCAGCCTTTCTAAATCGTCGGTAGATACAGCCGAAAGCGCGGGTAGCCTTCTCGAAACGGCGATACCCGGCATCCGGAAAAATTCCGAACTGGTCCAGGAGATTACGGCGGCAAGCAATGAACAGAAGACCGGCGTAGACCAGATAAACCAGGCCGTCCAGCAGTTAGACCAAGTCGTTCAGCAGACCGCGAGCGCTTCGGAAGAAATGGCATCCACTGCCGAAGAACTTTCCAGCCAGGCGCAAACGCTTAACCAAAGCATCCAGTTTTTTAAGATTAGCGGCAGCGAATATAGCGCCGACAGGCATTATATGCCGATAAAGCATCTTGCAAAAATAGAGCATTTACACGGAATAAACAGCGCCCCTAAAAGCATTGGCAAAAAAGTCAAAACGCAGATAGAAAGCAAAACGCAGATATTGCCGAAAAAACTTCAGTCCGATAAAAACGAAGAAAAGGGTATAGATATCGACCTTAACAATAGATCGGACGAAGATTTCGAAAGTTTCTGATAACCTGCCTATTCGATGTCTCTGGGGAGGGCAACTTTAATTTTAAAGGAATCGCAATATATTGCGGAGGCTAAATGGAAAATAATAAAGGGGATATAGATATAAAACAGGGTTTTCTCAATGTTTTCACGTTTAAGTTAGACGACGGAATATACGGAATAGATATTCTTTTGGTAAGGGAGATACTCGACTATAAAAAAATTACGAAAGTGCCGCAGGTGCTTGATTTTATGCTCGGGGTAATTAATCTGCGCGGAAACGTCGTGCCGGTGATCGACCTTAAATTAAAATTAGGCATCGGTGCGACTAATATCAGCGTGGATACCTGCATAATTATCGTGGAGGTCGTCGTAAATCAGGAAATAACGATTATAGGTTCATTAGCCGATTCGGTATATGAAGTAATGGATTTAGATACTTCACAGATTGAAGACGCGCCGAAGATCGGCTCTAATATCAGTACGAAATTCATAAAAGGAATGGCTAAAAAAGATGATGATTTCGTGATAATACTCAATGTAGAGAAAGTATTTTCAAATGAAGAATTAAAGATACTTTCCGATAAAGAGAATCAAAAAATATCAAGCGTGCAAACGGATTAAACATAAGCTGGATTATGGGATATTACGTATCTTTATTGGATGAAAGATTAACCGATGCTCAATTTAACATGCTTCAAAATTTCATCCAGAAGACAACCGGCATAAAGATGCCGTACTCGAAAAAAATTATGGTCGAAGGAAGGCTTAGAAAAAGGCTGATGATTTTAAAAATGGGCGGTTTTTCGGAATATATCGCTTATGTATTCGATCCGCATAACGGCGGCGAAGAAAGTATATATCTAATAGATGCCATAACAACCAACAAAACGGAGTTTTTTAGAGAAACGGCGCATTTTGATTTTATGAGAAAAAAAGCAATACCGGATATTCTGCGCCGGATATCCCAACGGTTTGACGGACAGTTGAAAATATGGAGCGCGCCTTGTTCCACGGGAGAAGAAGCTTATTCTATCGCTATCAGTCTTGAAGAAGAAAAACTTTGCGGCTTGCAGATTTCAGATTTTTTAATATTTGCAACGGATATATCTACCGCGGCTCTGGAAATTGCGGGTAACGGCGTATATAAATTAGATTCTATCAAAGACATATCCGACACGATTAAGAAGAGATATTTTTTAAAAAGTAAGAACGAAAGAGATTTGCTTGTCAAAGTTAAACCGTATATAAGAAAAAAGTGCGTATTCGAAAGATTAAATTTTATGGACGATGAATATGGAATCAAAGAAAAATTTCATATTATTTTTTGCAGAAACGTTCTTATATATTTCGAAAAAAATGTTCAACATCTAATAATCGAGAGACTGCTGAAATACTTAGACAAAGGCGGGTATCTTTTCTTAGGGCATTCGGAATCTCTCTATGGATTAGATTTGCCCGTTAAAAAAACGGCTCCGTCAGTCTATGTAAAAATATGAATTAACGGGCATTACCGGAATAAAGGCGGTCATATTGTTATGGGTAATAAATTAAACATACTTGTGGTAGATGATTCGGCTTTGGTCAGGCAGACATTTATAAAAATATTGGCGGAAAATCCCGAGATAGGCGAAACCATAGTTGCGCAGGACCCTTTCGTCGCGGCGGATAAGCTCAAGAGCTTTATCCCCGATGTGATTATTCTGGATATAGAAATGCCGAAAATGGACGGGCTTACATTTTTAAAGAAAATAATGGAGCAGCGCCCTATTCCTGTAATAATATGTTCAAGCCTTACGGCAAAAAACTCCGAATCCGCATTTAAAGCGTTGGAATACGGCGCTATCGATATCATCGAAAAACCTAAAATAGGAACAAAAGTTTTTCTCGAAGAATCCAAAACTATTATAATAGATGCGGTTAAATCTGCGGCAAGGGCGGATATAAAACGGTTAAGGCCCGTTAAGCAATTTAAAGTCGAGCCCAAGTTATCCGCCGATGCAATATTACCCCGTTATGAAAAGAGTTCCATGATGAAAACTACCGAAAAAATTATAATGGTCGGCGTATCTACGGGCGGGACGGAAGCCCTTAAGCTTTTTTTAGAGGCTTTTCCTGCGGATTCCCCCGGCATTGTTATAGTACAGCATATGCCGGAAAATTTTACGAAGTCTTTTGCCGACAGGCTTAATGCTATTTGCAAAATTACGGTCAAAGAAGCCGAAGACGGGGAAACCGTCATTCGCGGAAAGGCTTTGATTGCGCCGGGAAATAAGCATATGCTCGTTAAAAGAAACGGCGCTATGTATTACGTAGAGATTAAAACTGGACCCCTTGTCAGCAGACATAGACCTTCTGTCGATGTATTATTCAGAAGCGGCGCAAAATATGTGGGAAAAAACGCTATCGCGATTATAATGACAGGCATGGGCGATGACGGGGCGGCAGGTATTCTCGAAATGAAGGAGTCCGGCGCTTTTACAATAGCGCAGGACGAGGAATCATGCGTTGTTTACGGGATGCCTAAAGCGGCGGTAGAAAAAGGCGCTATTCAAGCCGTTTTACCGCTGCAGTCAATATGCGGCTATATTTTTAATAGATTATTATGAAACACGTACTGCGGCATAACAAAAATTATAAATTTGAAAAATTTTGAAAATATGGAACTATTTTATCTTCTTCCGTCTGAAATTTATGTCGGCGCAAGACCTGCTTGCGTGCGTACATTGCTGGGTTCCTGCGTTTCCGTCTGCCTCTGGTGTCCCATGACGAACATAGGAGGAATAAACCATTATTTATTGCCTTCTTGCGAGGCGGATGATATAAACTTCAATAAATACGGAAATACATCTATCTTAAACTTAATAAGCAGGATGAAGGATATTGGAGCAAACGGTCCGGCTTTGCAGGCTAAAATTTTCGGCGGGGCCAACGTGATAGGACTAAACGAGAAAACCGCCGGTTTTTTTGATATCGGACAAAAAAACATCGACGCTGCATTCGAAATATTAAGCCAAGAAGGAATTAATGTCGTAAATTACGATGTAGGAGGAAAAGATGCAAGAATAATTATATTTAATACGGCGAACTTTGAAATTAAATTAAAAAGAATAATAAAATAAATAGCAATAAAAAAAAAGGACCCAAAATTGCCGATAGAAACCGTTAAAATGGCTTTAAAGTTATATAAATACTGGATTCCCGCTTTCGCGGAAATGACACCTGTTGGGTGAAAACTTAAAAACCTATAAAGTCATTTCCGCGAAAGCGGGAATCCAGAAAAATAATTTTCTATCGGCAATTTTGAAAAGGAGCGTTTTTTAGTGGAAAAAGAAACAGATGTCGATATTTCAGGCAAATTCATTAAATATTATAAAAAGACTTTTATAATATCGGTATTTTTGTCGTTCTTTTTTTCGATGCCGGTATTTGCATTATTTTATTGGAAATTTATGTATATGCCGAAAGTATTTTCTGATTACGGCGCATCCTTTATATCGGCTTATATTTTTGGTTTTTTTATATACTTCGTTATATTTTTTCTATCGTTTATATTAGTATTTAAGTTTAAATTTAATAATAAATTAGAAGTTGATAGGAAACTTTTATGGGTTCAGGTTAACGATATGAAAAATTTTCAAAATGCCCTTATCGGTTTTTTGGAAAAAATTGCCGATATAAATAATCTTTCGAATGCCCATATCGGAAGCGTGATTAACGAAACGGAAAAAGCCGCTTTTACCATAATGGAAAGCACCCAATCGATAGACGGCGCCGTTTCCGAACTCATTAAAAACATAGAAAATATAAAAGGTGAATCCGAAAATTTTTCAAATAAAATGAAAGATATCCTGTCGAATAACGATAAAGTTGTAAATGATTTAAACGATTATATAAATATAAGGCTCGATGATCTCGAAAAAGACAAAGATATAGCATCTTTTCTTAAAAATAATGCCGAAGCGTTAAAAGATATGACGGTATTAATAAAAGAAATAGCCGACCAAACGAATCTACTTGCGCTGAATGCCGCAATCGAAGCCGCACGCGCCGGAGAGCATGGAAGGGGTTTTGCCGTTGTTGCGGACGAGGTCAGGAAATTGTCCAAAAAATCCGAAGATGCCGCCAATAAAATTGCGCGCGGGATAACCGATATGACGGAGACTATGACGACGAAGTTTACGGAGAAGCTCGATAAGGAAATCCACGGCCGGCACGACGGCATATTAAATGAATTTAATTCACACTTAGGATCTCTTTTTAACAGCTATAACATTTTAGATAATCTTAAAAACGAAATTATAGAGAAAATTTCCCTGCATGCCGAGGCTGTTAACGGAAAGGTTTTAGACCTTCTATCCAGAGTTCAATTTCAGGATATTGCGAGACAGCAGTTAGAGGCGGTAATCAAAATCAACGACGAAATAAATAACACCAGTAACGGCATACGGGTAACGCAGGCGGAAGATAACGGCATATCTAAAAGCTTTGAGCTGTTGGAAAAGCTTAATATAAGCGATATAGAAAAAAACTATGTAATGGAACTGCAAAGGCAAACGCACAAAACATTCAAAAAAAATGAAAATATCAAAGAAAACAACGAAGTTAAAAATGACGAAAATCTCTTTTTCTTTTGATAGAAAATATGTCGTAAAATAATAACGGGGGGTAAATTAAAACTATGCCTAAATTTATAATGATAGTAGATGATTCGGCGACTATCAGGCAAACGGTAAAACTGTCTTTAATTAAAGCCGGATATGAAGTCATAGAGGCAAATGACGGGAAAGACGCTCTTAATAAACTGACAGGACAGAAAGTGCATTTGATTATCAGCGATGTTAATATGCCGAATATGGACGGGATATCGCTTTTAAAGGAAATTAAAAAGATGAATTCCCACAGGTTTGTGCCCGTTATGATGCTCACTACGGAATCCCAGCAATCAAAAGTCGAGGAAGGAAAGCTCGCGGGAGCCAAAGCATGGCTTGTGAAACCTTTTAAGCCGGAACAGCTTCTTTCCGCGGTGGATAAATTAATTTTACCTTAATAGCGCTTAAGCATCCGTGGAGCCGTTTAGTCTCCGTAGCGCCTTTGAGATGCAGTTTAGATATAAAAAAAAAGGGGGGGGGGGTATATTTATGGAT
>JAJZYC010000071.1 GCA_021806125.1 bacterium | reverse complement strand
AATCCTGTCTTCCGGCGGGAGCATATCGACGCTTGTTTTCAATAAAGCGATATAACCGTCCCTGTTATTTAATTTTTTATACAGTTTCAGTTTTAAAATTATAATTTTATTTCTCAATTTCAGGCTTTTTATATTTTTTAAATTGATATTTTTTATTAACGAAAACGATTGTTCGTAATCCGCCGATTTAAAATAAATATCGGCAAGAAAATATTCGGAACGGGGGCTTTTGTCTAAGGCATTATACTTTTTCGCATAAATTAAGGCGGCTTTCCGGTCTTTTTGTTTAAGTTTAATCTTAGAGAGATAAAGTTCGGTTTTCGGGTTTATGTATTCAGGCGTAATTAAAAATTCTATTCTGCTTAAGGACGCAAATGCTTCGTCGAATTTTTTATTCTTATAGTCTTTTTTTATAATGTTATAAATTAATCCGGAAGCTCTTTTTTCTATTTCTATTTTTTCCTTTTCCGGCATATAAGGAAAATCGAAAAGGATTCTTTTCAGGTATTTTAATTCTTCGTCGGGCTTATTTTCTTTGCCGTAATAACCGGCTATAAATTTTAACGATTTAAGTTTAATTCCAGGGTAGCCTATTTCGGAAGTTCCCCTTTCTATATATTTGATGCCGGCGGGGTTTTTTTGTCCGGCCAGCGCCATGCCGTAATATACTAATCCGCTTTTATAATAATAGCCGGAGCAGTACTTCGAAGACCTTACGAAATAATCCAGCGCGACGGGATATTTTTTTTCTTTATAAGCGATCAGTCCTTTGTAATATGCCTTATAGCAGCGGTCTTTCTTTTTTGGGGTAAATAAATCGTTATTGTTTAAAATCAGAAGGGCGCCGGATAAATCGCCTTTATGGTTTATCAGGTAATCCAGATAAGCCGATTTAAAATAATTGTTTCTTTTCTTAAGGTATATTATTTTTTTTAAAATTCTTTTAACGTCGTCTTTTTCATACAGGTTATCCGCCGATTTTGTCCTGCCGCAGGAAGCGTAGGATAAAGTCAGATAAATAAGCGACCTGTCGTAAAGCCTGCCGCCTTTTTGGCTTTTGCTTAAAAGAAAATCGAAATCCCTTATGGAGCGCCTGTAATTTTTGAGGTTAAAATCCGTTCTTGCCATATAAAATATAACGTTATAAATTTTTTTATAATCCGGATTTTTATATATAATTCTTTGAAAATAAGGCTTTGCCATATAAAAATTTCCCTGCTTGTATAAAATTTTTCCGCAAAGGAAATAAGCGTCCGATGATAGGGCTTTTCCCGTTTCGTAATTATTAAGTATAAATTTAAGGCGCCGGTATGCCGGGGCAAATCTGCCGGTTTTGTAGTCGTTTAACGCCTTTTGATACATAAGGGCGGCTTTGGGCGATACTGCAGAGGTTCCGGCGGTTCCGGCGGCTTCTGCGCAAACGGCGGCGTACCGCGGAAATATTAAAATACAGCCTGCGCTTATTGTTAAAAAAAGCGCAAACGCAAGCATAAGCGCAGGCGGATTATTTTTTATTTTTTTCATATCTTTTTAACTTTTCTATTAAGGTCGTTCTGTTAAGCCCCAACATCCTGGCGGCTTTTTCTTTGACGCCGCCGGAAATTTTGAGCGCCCTGTTTATAATATCCATCTCGGCTTTTTCCATTTCTTTTTTAAGGTTTATTCCGAAATTCTTAATTTTCTCCCCGTAGATATCGATATCGACGGCTGGATTTGTTTTGAGTTCCGCGTCGGTTTTTTGTTCAGCGGGGTGTCCGGCGGCGGACGGATGCTTATATTTTTCGGGTATATCTTTTGCGGTAATAAGCCCGCTTTCGTTCAGGACGACCAGCATCTCCATAATATTCTCAAGCTCTCTTACGTTTCCCGCCCAGCCGTAATTTAAAAGTATATCGAAAGCGTCTTCCGAGATGCCGTAAACCGCGCTGTTTTGAAAATCGGCGAATTTTTTTAAAAAATAATAAATTAAAACTATAGTATCAGCCTTTCTTTCCCTCAGGGGCAGGATATGAACCGGTATAACGTTAATTCTATAATAGAAATCTTCCCTAAACAGTTTTTTGGAAATCATTTCTTCTAAATTTTTATTCGTCGCAGAAATAATCCTGACGTCTATTTTTTTTGTTTTTAAAGAGCCTATCGGTTCGATTTCCCTTTCCTGGATAACGCGTAAAAGCTTAACCTGAAGCGAAAGGCTCATATCGCCTATCTCGTCTAAAAATAAGGTCGATTTATCCGCGAGGTCTAATCTGCCTGGCTTATCGGTAAACGCTCCCGTAAACGCTCCTTTTTTGTATCCGAAAAGCTCGCTTTCCAGAAGTCCTTCCGGAAAAGCCCCGCAGTTTACGGATACCATAGGGTTAATGCTTCTTCTGGACTTATTATGAATTAACCTTGCTATAAGCTCTTTGCCGGTTCCGGATTCTCCGGTTATAAGCACGGAACTTTCGGATTGCGCTATTTTACAGGCTTTTTCCATAACAGATTTAATATGCTTCGAGATGCCGTAAATGCTTATTCCGGCATCGGCGGTATCGTCATTATTATGACAGAGGTCTTCGAGCAGAGTCGATGTTTTGTCTATAAATGCGTTGTAATGTTTTTTTTTAAAAATCTTCGAGTCTATAAATTTTTCGTAATTTAATTTATCTATATTGGCCGGATGAATTATATGGTCTATATTGTGTTTTATTAAAAAAGTTATGTCCTGCCAGTTTAAATCTTCTATATTGTTAACGTAAACATAGAGTTTAACGTTCCTTTTAGGGGTTATCTTAGATACCGCCGAGGCGTTAATCCGGCTGTATTCCGCAATAATATAAGTATCGCTGTTAAAATTGGACGGAAGGTCTTTTACGCCGTTAAGTTCGGTTATCTTTTCCTCGGCGGCCGATTTTACCAGAGTCCGCTTAATAAGAGCGCGGCTCTCTTCCCGTTCCGATATAATATAAATAATAGATATGTTTTTTTCCGTTTGACTAATATTATTCATATTATTTATAATTTATATATAATGCTTACTATAATCGTTGACGGATATAATTTTATATTCAACTCTTATTTTAAAATACGTTTTAAATCGGACGAACTGCAAAAATTAAGAGAAGAAACTATAAATTTTTTATCAAAATATTATAATGTAAAAAGAAATAAAGTGGTAGTGGTTTTTGACGGATACAATACCGGCGAGCCCTTAGAGTCGAGATATAACCGTCAAAATATTGAAATTATCTATTCTAAAAAAGACGAAAAAGCGGACGACGTAATCGTAAGACTGGCAAAAAGCATTACAGGAAGCCTGCTGATAGTCACGAACGACAACGATATAAGGCGCCGCGCTTCGAGCGCATCCTGTTCCTGTTTGGACGTGGACGAGTTTATAAGGCTGGCGGAAAATATAATAGAGCAGGGAATATACGGCGGCGGCATCGAAAGCATTGCGGGCGGGGCGGAAGAGGAGGATTATGAAGACGGGATAGCCGGCAGAAGGGGAGGGGGCGCAAAAAAAGGCAATCCTCACCGCCTTTCTAAAAAAGAAAGGCTTAAAATGAAAAAAATCAAAAAGCTTTAAACTTTTTTAATCAGGGGTTACTTTCGTAAAAATCTTTTTTATCTGTTCGAGCTGAGTTTCGAGCCTTGCGTCTATTTCGCCGAAATCGGTTTTTATTATAACGCCGCCTCCAGGCATGTTGGCGTCGGGGATGAAGTTTATTGAAGTCTGCCTTTCTATGAAATTTTTTACCGCTTCTGGATTTCTATTTAAGACGGCGTAATCTGCTGGATTTAAACATACGGTAAACTTTACGGCGTCCGAAGATTTATTTACCGCATCGGCTATTATTCCGGCGATTAGGCTGCTGTCGGCGGCGGTTTCCGCTTTTATTATAGTTTCTGCTATTTTTAAAGACAATTTTATTACGTCCTGTTTGACGTCTTCGTATAATTCGTTTTTAAATCTTTCTATGGATTCCGAAGCCCTGAAGATATTGCCGACTCCTTCTTCCATCGATTTTAACGCATCTCTTTTGCCTTCGCCGAATCCTTCCGAATAACCTCTTTTGCGCGCTTCCTCGAAAACGGCGCTTTCTTTTTCTTCGTAGGCCTTTGCGGTTTTATATTTATAGCTTTCTATATATGAAATTATGAATTTTTGAAGGGAAGGGGGGACAGATTCCAATGCGGCGGTTAATTCTTTATTGTCGTCAGACTTTTCGCTCCTCAGTATATTTACTAAAAGAGTTTTTTTTCCGTCGTATAAAGCATTTCCCTCCATGTCGAGTTCGCGGTCTTTTAAAATTTTGCTCATACGAGTTTTTCGCTTTCGCTTTTTACGGCAAGGCTTATTTTGCCTTCGTCTTCAAGCCTTCTGGCGACTTTCAGTATTTCGTGCTGGACTTTTTCTACTTCCGATAGCTTTTTGGGTCCCATAGCTTCAAGGTCGTCGTTAATCATTTCCTGCGCCCTTTTGGAGACGTTTGCCAGAATTTTGGTTCTAAGTTCGTCCGAAGCCGTTTTTAAAGCCAGAACAATCTGGTCGTGGGAGACTTCCCTTAAAATTAACTGCATAGATTTGTCGTCCACGCTTGCAAGGTCGTCGAACGTGAACATAAGCTCCCTTATTTTTTCGGCTTCTTCTTTATCTAATTTTTCTATATCCGCAAGTATAGGCTCTTCTATGGATTTATCCATATTGTTTAAAATATCCGCCACTATTCTAACGCCGCCGACTAATTTGCTCTGCGTCGAACCGGTCGATTTCAACTGTTCCTGAAGCACCTCGTCGAGGTCTTTGATTACGCCGGGCGGAACCCTTTCTAATTTTGACAGCCTGAAAACTACCTGCGACCTTATGGAAGAAGGCAGAAGGCCGACTACCACCGCCGCCGACATAGGCTCTAAGTGTCCAAGTATAAGCGCGATTGTCTGCGGATGTTCGTTTTTTACGAAATCGGCTATAATGTGCGGGTCAAGCCATTTTAAGGTCTGGAGTCCTTCTTCTTCAATAGGTCCGTGCAGGTTGTCCAATATTTTTTTTGCTTTTTCCGGGTCTAAAGATTTTGCTATAAGGTTTTTTACGTAGTCGTCTCCCTTTACTACGATGCCTACTTTAGAGAAATTAGAATTGAAGTCTTTAAGTACGTTTTCGGAATCGTCTTTTTCTATAGTAGGAAGCTGGTCCATATATTTGGTAATTTTTTGAATTTCCATTAATTCCAGCCTTTTTATTATTTCCGATGCGGCATCGTCGCCTACGGAAACCAGAAATATGGCGGCCTTTTCGGGGCCTGAAAATCTTCTAGACATATTTATATCTCTCTATTCGATTCTTTCAGTAAATTTTTTACGTAATTCGTCGCCGCATCAGGGTCGGCTTTTACTATGTTGACCGCAACGTCTTTCATATTGGGCTCAGGCTTTTGAACGGATTCCTGCTTTATCTGGGCAAGCGTTTCGAGCCTTTCTTCCTGCGCCAGTCTTGCCGGTAAGCGCGATTCATAAGTAGTAATGTATTTTATCAAGGGACGCAAAATAATCAGTATTAATAATACTATGCCTATTAAAATAACGCCGTATCTGACTATTTCTCCGAGATTCGATTTAATAACGGACGTTATGGACTTTTTAGCCGGAGCCGGTATCGCGTAGCGTATTCTCTTGAACGGAATATTAGCTACCACTACTTTGTCTTTAGCCGTTTTAGAATAACCGATAGCCGTTTTGACGATATTATTAAAGAGGGTCATTTCGGAAGAACTTCTGGGAATATATTTCACCGACGGCGCGCCTTTGGAAGAGGTTGCCTTTTTATATGTTCCGTTGACGAGAACCGAAGCATAAACTCTCTGCACCGTTCCTACCGGATATGAAATTTTTTCTATTTTCTTCGACACGTCGTAATTTGTAGTTTCTTTTTTGATGGTGTGAGTGCTTGGTTTTGCCGTAGGGATAGGCGTCTTTCCCGGCGGAAGATTCGATTTCGCTCCGGGAATACCGTAAGGCTTTAAAGCGCCAGTTGAAGAAGACCTGTATGTCTGCTGAGAAACTATAGCCGTAGTATTAGGATTATAAGTTAATTTAGATTCGGTTTTTTTTGAAAAATCTACTTTTACATATACTTTAGACGTAACGTTTCCTTCCCCCACGACGGGTATGAGCATAGAATTTATTTTATTTTCTAAATTTTTTTCGATTTTATGTACGTAATTAAGCTGATTAACCGTATATTCAAAAGAACTTTTCGTCGGAATGGACAGCACCCGTCCGTCCGTATCTACGACCGTTATGTTTTTAGGCTTTAGGCCCTCTACCGCGCTGGCGACTAAATGGATTATTCCGTTTACCTGCATTTTATTTAAAGTCATGCCGGATTTCAGTTTTACTATGACGGACGCTTTGGCGGGAGCCCTTCTGGTTACAAATACCGACTGCCGGGGCAGGACTATAAGGACTCTTGAATATTTAATGCTGTTAATCTGGTCTATCGTTCTTTCTAATTCTCCCTGTAATGCTCTCTGATAATCTACGTGCTGCATGAAATCCGTCATTCCAATCTGAACTTTGTCGAATATGGAAAATCCCACCCCTTCCTGGCGGGGAAGACCTATGGAAGCAAGTTTAAGGCGGGTTTCGTAAACTTCGTTTTTAGGAATAAGAATAGTCTTTCCCCTGTCGGAAAGCTTATACGGGATATTGTAGGAATGAAGCTTATCGATTATGCCGGATGCGGCGGGCGCGTTTAAATTAGAATAAAGAACGCCGTATCGAGGAGCGGTCGCATAAACCGCCGTAAAATAAACAGCTATGGCGACCCCGATGATTACGAGGGCAAATACGATCTTCCGTTCTACCGAAAGCTCGACGAAAAAAGTTTTTAACTGGGAACCGAAGTCCTTGAACGTAGCGGCCATTTATATGTTATGTTATGTTATGTTATGCGTTATTATACCTGCATATTCATAATCGAATTATATGCGGTTATAATTTTATTTCTGACCTGCATCATAAGTTCGAAAGAATCGTTTGCTTTTTCCATGTCTATCATCGCCTGATGTATATTTGAGGACTTTCCGTCGGCTATAGCTTGTGCGGAGCTGTTGGCGGTATTCTGAAGTTCGTTGACTTTATTTATGGAATTTAAAAGGGTATCGGCGAAAGAGCCGCCTCCGGAACCTGCATTGGCCGCCGCGGAGTTAGAGCCGCCGCCATTAATAATGCCGTTAGGATTAAGTTCTTTTATATCGTTTAAATTTATTGCGTTTTCGACGCCTATAGGTATAGCCATAATAATGCCTCCGCTTTATTCTTTTAACTTTTAACCGGCGGACTTAAATCCGTCTCCTGTGATTTGTTTAAGCCCGCCTTAATTTTGATTATACCATAATTTCGGATAAACGGGACGGATTTCAAATTTTTAACGACGACTGCGACATAGCTTTAGATTCCGATATAACCTGAGCGTCCGCCTGATAAGCCCTTGTCGCCGAAATCATATTTACTAGTTCCCTTATCGACGATATATTGGGAGTCTT
>JAJZYC010000070.1 GCA_021806125.1 bacterium | reverse complement strand
AGTTTACATTCTAAAGATGATAATTTTGTGCATTCTTATTGCCGGAGTCGAAATCGTTAATCCTAAAATGCGGGTATTCAGAGTGCCGAACGTGCTTTCCGTTTCTTTTATACTGTCTTTAATAGCGATGATTTTATCGATAAGGGGATTTTAAAAATGATAATGGAAAAAATAGCCGAACTTTTTATTATTTTAATACTCGTTTCCGTAGTATTAAACGTAAGTTCGCCTTTTATAAAATTTGCGATAAAGCTTTATTCTTTTCAGTCGCTTATGCTGGCATTTTATATTTTAATGGGGGCGGTTCATTTTAACTCGATAAATTTATACGGGTCTTTTGCTATTACGGTAATTTTTAAAGTCGTTTTAATACCTTATTTTTTATTCAAAACGCTTAAGAAGGTTAAGATGGACAAAGAAATAGATATGTATATAGGGATACCGGAAGCGGTCGTTTTCGCAGGTTCTTTAACGTTGCTTTCTAATTTAATAGCCCAAAAAATTATTAAAACGGGCATTACTTTCGGCTCTTTTGTTTTTACTATATCCCTTGCGACGTTTTTAATAGGGGCGATGCTTATGATAACAAGAAAAACTTTATTTTCGCAGATTATAGGATTTTTGACGATAGACAACGCAATTTTTTTGGCGGCGAACAGCATTACGCACGGAATGCCCCTTCTTGTTGAATTAGGCGTACTTTTCGACCTTTTTGTAAGCATACTTATATTGTCTATTCTTATATTAAATCTAAGAAGAAACGTTGCCGTATAAATTTTAAACGGGATTAAAACAAAAAATGTATGAATTAATATTGATACTTCCTGCAGCAGCTTTAATCGTTTCGATATTTGCCGATGTTTTATGGATGTCCTATATGCAGTTGGCGGTATCCGTTCTCGTATTTTGCGCGGTTGCCGCAATCGCCCTGTCTTTTAATTCCGTTACGGTTTTTTTAGGCGGCTTTTTCTTTGTGGATTATATTAATTTAGTCATTCTTATAACGGTTTCGACCCTTGAGCTATTCGTGGCCTTTTATTCGTTCGGATATGTCAGAACAGAAATAGCAGGAGGCATATCGAAAAGAAAATTTAAATTTTACTATTTCTGGAAAAATTTATTTATTTTCAGCATGATGGTTTCGATATTGTCTAACAATCTCGGTATTTACTGGACAGGACTCGAGGCTACGACTTTGGCTACCGCCTTATTGGTTTCTTTTAACAGGACCAAAGAATCTTTTGAGGCTACATGGAAATACGTCATTATGTGTTCGGTAGGCATTGCTATAGGACTTTTTGCGATAGTTATTCTATATTTTACGACCTCGCAGGTTTACGGAGAAAGCCTGCGGTCTTTATCTTTTATAAATATTATGCAGGCCGGCGCAAAATTAGACAAAAATTTTCTTATGCTTGCTTTTCTTCTTGCGCTTGTCGGGTTCGGAACGAAAGTAGGATTTGCTCCAATGCACAACTGGCTTCCCGATGCGCATTCGCAGGGTCCAAGCCCCGTCAGCGCTTTGTTGTCCGGAGTTTTGCTTAATACGGCGCTTTTGGGTATTTTAAGGTTTTATCAGATTAACGGGGCGGCAGGCATCTATTATCCGAGATATTTCTTAATAGGCTTCGGCTTTTTTACTATTTTAGTTTCGGCTTTTTCGGTAATAAAGCAGACCGACTACAAGCGCCTGTTCGCATTTTCTTCCATGGAAAATATGGGTATTATAGCCCTTGGTTTCGGTATAGGCGGAATAGCGGTAATAGGAAGCCTTTTACAGATTTTTTTCCATGCTTTGAATAAAGGTTTATTATTTTTGTCTTCGGGAAACGTTCTTGCGGCAACACATGAAAGAAGAATAGACAAAATAAGGAATTTATCAAAGAATTTCCCGGTCACGGCATTGGTTCTTCTTTTCGGAGTTATGGGAATCAGCGGAATGCCTCCGTTTGCAATGTTTTTGGGAGAAATTTACATTATGACGGGGGTATTTAGGAGTAATATACTGCTGGGGTTTTTAGTTTTTATCCTGCTGATTTTTATTTTTATAGGGCTTTTCGGCAAAATTCTTAAAATGTACATGGGAAATACGGATAACGAAGAACCGGGCGACGAACTTAAAAACGGCAAAAAGGCGCATAAAGAGGTTAATGAGGGCGCTATCCATCCTTTTATGGTATATGTTCCTTTAATTCTTTTGCTGCTCTCCTCTTTATTATTATTTTACATACCGTCCCCTTTTTTAAATATAGTAAAATCCGCATCGGCTGAATTTGGAGGCAGGATAATTTTTTAAATGGATAAGATTATACTAAATAAACATAATATAAAATCAAGCGATTTTATAAATTCGGCGGATAATATCAAAGCGTCCGGAAAATATCTGCTCGGCATCGCCGCCGCGGACGAGAGAGCCTTAAATTCTAAATTTACCCTCAGATATTTTTTTGGAGGCGGCGGCGGTATCGATGAATATCGCGTCGATGCGGACGAAAGTTTTCAATCTATATCTAAAATCTGTCCCGCCGCCAAAATGTATGAGCGCGAGATATACGATTTATTCGGTCTTTTACCGTCAGGACATCCCGATTTAAGGCCTTTAATGCTGTATCCCGAAAACTGGGATTCTTCCGTCCATCCCTTAAGAAAGGATTATAATAATTTAATTCCCGATATGAAGAAATACGGCGAATATAAATTTAAAGAGATTTTGGGCGAAGGAATTTTTGAAGTTCTTGTAGGCCCGGTTCATGCCGGAATTATAGAACCCGGACACTTCAGGTTTTCCCTTGCGGGAGAGCCGGTTTTACAGCTTGAAATAAGGCATTTTTGGAAGCACAGAGGCATCGAAAAAGTTTGCGAAGGCAGAGATTTCAAAGATGCCCTGAATTTAGCCGCAAAGATTTCCGGAGACAATAACGTCAATATCGGCATCGGTTATCTTGAAGCCGCCGAAAGCATCTTAAATATTGAAATAACCGAAAGGGCGAAATATATTAGGGTAATTCTTGCGGAGCTTGAAAGAATTTGGAACTATGTGCGGGATGTTGCGTGGATTTTTATGGATATCGGTTTTGCCCTGCCGGCGCAGAACTTGTTTGCGCTGCAGGAAGAGTTGATGAGGCTTAATAAAAATTTAAGCGGGCACAGGTTTTTGTTTAATTCTTTAACCATAGGCGGCGTAAATTTAGACCTTGATTCTGCGAAACTTAAGGCAATAGAGGAGGCAGTCGAGAAAGTCGAAAATATTATAAAAGATTGCGAAGAATTTATTTTAAATTCTTCTACCGTTTTAGACAGGCTTGAATTTACCGGAAAAATTAATCATAAAACTGCGGAAGAGCTTTCGCTGTGCGGCATAAGCGCAAGAGCGTCCGGATTGCCGCGGGATTCCAGAATTGAATTTCCTTATCTTATATACGATAAGTTGAATCTGAAACCTGTTTTGCATGACGGCGGGGATGTTTTCGCAAGAACGGTTTTAAAAATTAAAGAAATTTATGTTTCCAAAAAAATAATCGAAGGTTTATTGTTTAATCTGCCCGAAGGGGATATCGCCGTTGCTTACGGAAATAAACCTGAAGCTTATAAGTATGCAATCGGCAATTCCGAAACTTCAAGGGGCAACGCTTTTTTCTATATAATGGCGGACGACAACGGGAAGATTTTCAGGCTTAAATATATTGACCCGTCGTTCAGGATATGGCCGTCCATTCAGTACGGGGTATTGGGAAATATAATTGCCGATTTTCCTTTGATAAACAAAAGCCTCAATTTATCTTATTCCGGCAACGATATGTGATTAAGGTGATAATCTATGAGCTTTCTAAGTAAATTATTATTTAAAAATAAGACGCAGGAAATAGCCGCCGCCGGAAGCGATTCGATTTTAATTAAAGGGGAAGAATTAAAACGTTCGGTTAACGAAGTATTCGGGAGAAGTTTATTCGTAAGGCTTGTGGACAGCGGCTCCTGTAACGCCTGCGAAAACGAGCTTGCCGCCCTTTCCAACCCTTATTACGATTTGGAAAGATTCGGCATAAAGTTTGTCGCATCCCCGAAGCATGCGGATGTTCTTATAATAACCGGTTGCGTAACTAGAAATATGCTTAATCCTATGTTAAAGACTTATGAAAATATACCGTCGCCTAAGTTCGTGATTACTGCGGGGGACTGTCCCGAAACTGGAGGACCGTTTAAAGATTCATATTCGGTATGCGGCCCGGTTTCAAAATATTTAAACATCGCCGTGCACATTAAAGGATGTCCGCCCGAACCGGAAACTATAATATCGGGATTTTTAAAATTTATGGACATTCTAAAAGCTTCTTATCGCAATACCGAAAATACAAGCATTAAAATGCCTAATAAAATTATAAATGTTCCCTGATAAATTATTAAAGTTTTTGCTCTGGAATTTTTAGAAATAAAAAACGCCGATTTTAGAACCGGTTAAAGCTCTTGTTCCTATGGGAATAATCTAAATTGCTAATTTCAGAGAGTCTTTAATATAGTAAAAGTGAATTAACCCTCCAATTAAAGAAATAATCGCCATAATGGGTATAATGAAAGAAAAGGCAACCATTGGCGGAATTTGTTCAACTGCCTTTAAAAAAGTTCCGGTTATTCCTTCTATCGCGATTATTTTGCAGACAACCCCGATAAAAAATTCAGGTATAAAGAGGAAAAAGCATATAATAAATAAGCTTAAAAATCCATATGATTAATTTATCCTTTTAGTTTAAAAAAGCTTGACATTATAGTAAGGTATAAGGTGTAAAATATAAATATTGGGTTTGGAATAAAAAAAAATTTTAAAAATAAACGATTTGGAGGTTTTTATGAAAAGTTATTTAAATAGGAAAAATGTTATTGCAGGTATTTTCGCTGTTTTGATTTTAGCTTCGCTGGTATCCTTGGTATCGGCATTCGTCTATCAAAAAAACGCCGTTTCGGGGGCGCTTATGCCTGCCGTTTTAACGAAGACAAATGCTCTTAATACGGATAAATTTAAAGTTTACGGGCTTGTATGCGGGGATACTTTTTGCATAACCTCTATTCAGAATGCGTTATATAACATAAAAGGGGTTGTTTCTGCAAAAGTTGATATGGAAAATCAAGAGGCAATAGTAAAGTTTCACGGAAACATTCCGCCAGAAACCTTTATAAAGGCAATAGACGGCGCATCGAACGCCATGTTTCATTATACCGCCCATTATATAAAATAAATTAACGGTATAATATATCGGTTAATTTAATTATGTAGATAAGCAAAGAGGTTAAATTATCATGAAAACAAAAAATATGCCTAACACAATCTCCGGCGCAAGCTCCAATGTAACTTCCGGTTCCGCAACCCTGTTCGCAATTTTGGGAGGGGCTTGCTGCTGGGGACCTTTAGTTTTCAGCATACTGGGAGTGGGTGCAAGCACAGGGGGAGTTTTAGGTTCCACCGCCTCTTTTCTGGGAGTTATTGCGCCTTACAGAAATTATTTCTTGATATTAAATATCGTCGGCATCCTTTTATCCTTTTTCTTTATTTATATAATGCCGAAAATATCTTTACAAAAAAGTGCATCTAATATCGGCGAAAGCTCAGGCGGAGAATCATGCGATTGCGAGGCATCGGCTGGTTCGCTTAATTTTAGCAAGATAGTTTTTTTCTCGTCTATATTGATTACGGCCTTGATATTTATATATTTATATGTCGATACCGGCCAGATTTTTATGGCGTGGCCGCAACTGTAAGGCAGGGAAGACAAACTGCCCGACTTGTTTTTGCGCAAATGTTTATTATTAATAACATATATTTGTAATATTTATTGGAACATTATAAATACAGGGAGAAAATCATGAAGAAGATTAAAATAAACGTCGAGGGTATGACCTGCGAACACTGCGTTACATCTGTAAATAAAGCGATAAATAGAGTAAAGGGGGTTATCAAAGTAGATACTTCTTTATCGAAAAAAGAAAGCACGATTTTGGCATTAGACGACATAAAAGTTGAAGATATAAAGAAAAATATAGAAAATGCCGGCTATACCCCCTTATCTCACGAAACCGCCTATGTTTCGGAAGCCGAAGAAAAAAAGACGGAGGCGGACAATAATAGTCTGACCGGCAAAAACCATAATTATGATTACGATTTAATAATAATAGGCGGCGGTTCTGCCGCTTTTTCCTCGGCTATTAAATTTGCCGACGAAGGCAAAAAAGTGTGCGTTATCGAAAACTGGGTTATAGGCGGCACATGCCTTAACAGGGGCTGTGTGCCTTCAAAACATCTTTTGGAAGCGGCTAGAATATATTACGAACCTTTGAGTAATAAATTTAAAGGCATAGAAACAAAGCAGGCGCAAATTGACATAAAAGAACTCATAAAAGTGAAAACCGAACTTCTTAACAGCCTCAGGGAAATGAAATATTATAACGTATTAAGGGGTTACGGCAATATTACATTTATAGAAGGCAGAGGAAGTTTTGCGTCAAAAAATTCGGTTGAGGTTATCCCGAACGATAAAAACATAGACCCTTATAAAATTACCTCGGATAAATTCATTATTGCGACGGGTTCTACGAACCAGATAATAGATATTAAAGGATTGGGGGAGACCGGCTATATTACAAACGAAGAGATATTAAACTTAAATTACCTGCCGGAAACACTTTTAATATTGGGCACAAGGGCAGTATCGCTCGAATTTGCCCAGATGTTTGGAAGATTCGGTTCAAAGGTGGTAGTGGTAGGGCGTTCAGGCAGGATTTTGCTTAACGAAGAGCCCGAAATCTCGGAGTCGCTTTTGCAAATCTTAAAAAACGAAGGAATAGAGTTTTTACTGAACTCCTCTATAAAACGCCTTTATAAAGAGGACGGCAAAAAATATGCCGAAATTGAAACGGGAGAAGGGCTGAAAACGGTCAAGTTCGATGAATTTTTAATGGCAACCGGCGTTGTAGGAAATACCGAAGATTTAAATTTGGAGGCTGTCGGCGTCGAAACCTATAAACAGGGTTTTATTAAAGTGGACGGCGAACTTAAGACTACGAATCCCGATATTTATGCTTGCGGCGACGTTACGGGTTTAACGAGGTTAGTTACGACTGCCGCGTATGACGGCAAGATAGCCGCAGGCAACATGCTTCACGGCAAACATATAAAAGCGGACTACTCTTCCGTTGCGCATACGACATTTACCGACCCTGAAGTATCTTCCGTCGGATTAACGGAGGAAGCGGCTATAAAAGAAGGCTATGATGTAATTAAGGTTGTTTTTCCGGTCGAATTCGTTCCTAAAGCCCAGGCTATTTTTAAAACGGAGGGGCTGATAAAGATGATAGCGGATAAAAAAACAAACAAGGTTATCGGAATTCATATGTTAGCGCACAACTCGTCGGAAACAATCCAGCAGGCAAGCGTTTATTTGCAAAATAATTATACAATCCAACAAATCGGCGAAGAAATAGGCGTTTATCCTACTATGGCGGAAGGACTTAAGCTGGCTGCTCAAACATTTACGAAAGATGTCAGCAAACTCA
>JAJZYC010000069.1 GCA_021806125.1 bacterium | reverse complement strand
CGGAACCTTAAAACCGGGTTCGTATGCGGATTTTACCGTTTTTAAAATACCGGAAGACATGATTTTAAATCAAGAAAATATCTATGATGCCGTTATTTCGTTAGATAAAGCGGATATATTAAAAGTAGCGGTAGGGGGCGGCATAGTTTACGGCGCGGCAGGAGAGGGAAATGAAAATTATAACAGATATTGATGAAATGAAGCAGTTTTCGCGGAATCTAAAAAAAGCGTCGAAGAAGGTCGCTTTCGTTCCGACTATGGGCAAGCTGCACGACGGACATAAAAAACTTGTCGAAGAAGCTAAAAAGTACGGCGAAACGGTAGTTTCCATATTCGTAAATCCTCTGCAGTTTGCGCCCAACGAGGATTTCGACAATTATCCGAGGGACATTGAAAAAGACGCGGAAATGTTGTCCGATATGAACGTATCCTGCCTTTTTTATCCGCATTCGGACATCGTTAAAAATACCGAAACCTTCTTAATAAACCCTAAATATTCGGGAACGTTAGAAGGGGTTTTCAGGCCGGAGCATTTTCAGGGCGTTCTTACCGTAGTTATGAAGCTGTTCCGCATAGCAGCTCCCGATTTTGCTTTTTTCGGGCTGAAAGATTATCAGCAGTATGTTTTGATTAAAAAGATGGCGGAAGATTATTTCTTAGGCGTTAAAATTATTCCGGTAGAAACGGTCAGGGAAAAATGCGGATTGGCGATGAGTTCCAGAAACGTTTATTTAGGCGAAGAGGACAAAAAAAAGGCATGCGCGTTTTACGGCGCGTTAAAAAAGACCGCTGATTTATTTAAAGGCGGCGAAAAATCGTCCGAGAAATTAACTTCTTTCGTTATAAAAGAATTAATAAACGCCGGGTTTGCGATAGATTATGCCAAAATTACGGATGAAGGGCTGAACGGCGGGAAGCCGAATGCCGAATGCGGGGATATTTTACTGGCGGCCGTCAGGTTTAAAGGCGTAAGGCTTTTAGACAATATTTATTTTATATAAAATTTTTTTTATTTAAAGTAATTGAAAAAGCAAATTTTTATGATATTATTGTATATAGTATAATTTAGTATTAAATGCTTCAGCAATATTCAATTTTCCCGAAAAGGTGACCGAAAATGAAAGGCGATTTCCAGATTACCGTTATTTTTGACCCCGAAATAATAATAGAAGCTAAATCTAAAGCCGGCAGAATTATTTATTCAAAAAATCCCGACGAAAAAAAGAAAAACAAACTCATCGAAAAATTAGAAAAAAAAGCGGCCGAAGACAGCTTAAAATATAACCGCAGACGGCTTTCCAGCTTATTTACCCCTGTATTCGCCGGCTGTATTATATTTTCCGGCGGAGCGGATTTAACCGGCGGCGGCATCGAAGACCTTATAGGACTTGGAGATGCTCTTTTCGGGCGCGTAGAAGAAAACTTCGGCATAGATATAGTAAATTACAGTTTAATAGGCGGGCGCAAGCCGAATTTTTTCGATTTCGAGGTTTTTAATTATAATTTCGATACCCATAAAGCAGTAAAAAGCGAATTCGTTAAAACTCCCGCCGTTAAAAAATTAAGTAAAATCGCGGAAGCCGTTTTAACGGAAAACAAGCCTGCGACGGCAGTAAAAGCGGCCAAAAAAGCGCTCAAACCGACGGAGGGAAAGCCAGTCTCAAAAACGGTAAAACAGCTTAGAGAAAAACCTGAAGCAAAACCTGAAGAAAAAGCCGAAGCCGCTCCCGAAGCTAAAATTAAGCCCGCAAAAGTAAAAGCCGCAAAAGAAAAAGAAAAAATTCAACAATATGCCGAAAAAACCGAACCGGAAACGAAAGCTAAAACATCGGAAACAGGCGTTTTATCGGGAAACATTGCCGGGATATGCGAAACCGAATACGCCGTCCAGGAAAGAAATATAAGCGAAGAGGTCGATTTAATGTCCCTTAACTGGAGCCTGCTCAGCCCGTCCGAAAATATTCCCGTGCTTGAAGTCGGAGAGCCGGCAGAGATTAGCGGCGAAAGTTCAGTAAGAATTTATTTTCAGAAGCCTAGCGTAAGGCAGGTCGTCTGGAGATTCAGAAAAAAACCGGAATCGCAAACTTCAAAGCCTATACTCAGGGTTTATAAAGATACTGATATGCTGTGGTATGATGTTCTCGACGGCCGTTTCGGAAGCAGGTATATTATTTTCCCCGAGGGTTTGGAACTGTCGCAGACATGGGTGGAGATAGGATATCTGACGGAAAGGGGAGATTTTATTTTTATAGCGAGAAGCCCGGTCTGGCCTCCTTCATGCTTATCGCAAAAACTGCCTAAATTAAAAATGGAAAGAAAAATATCTAAAGCAACCGTTCTTATAGGGGCTACGGAAAGCATACCCGGCGGAAAAAGGCTTCCCGTCAATATTATAAGTTCCGGCTCTGGATTTTCGGGTTCCGCCGCTGGCATTACCGCTTCCGGCGAAGGAATAAAATAACGGCGCCTTAAGGAAAATACGTAATTTATTTTATACCTTAAATCACCGTTAGAAGTTATTAAAACTGATTCAACAATGTAGTAAAGACTGGATTCCCGCTTTCGCGGGAATGACGCTCCGCGTCTATCAAAGCATGTCTTTGATGCGGACGCCAATGGACGCTCGTTGGGTTAAAATTAAATGCCTATAAAGTCATTCCTGCGTAGGCAGGAATCCAGCAAATAAATTTATAACGGTGATTTAAGGTTATATAAATTTGCATAAAAAGAGGATTGTTATGCGCGACAAGGATAATATTACGGGCAAGTGGCTGCCCGTTTTGCATTTTCATCTGCCGTTCGTCAGGCATCCCGAAAGTTCTAAATATTTAGAAGAAGAATGGTATTTCGAAGCTGTTACCGAAACGTATCTTCCGCTTCTCGAATCCTTCGATAATCTTGAAAACGACAACGTGGATTTTAAGCTGACCATATCCCTTACGCCGACCCTGTTGAGCATGATGAACGACGATTTGCTGTCGGAGCGGCTGAAAGAGTATATAAGGGTAAGGCTCAAAGTATTAGACGAAGAGGCTTTCAGGACGGAAGGGGACCCCGAATTCCATCCCGTTACTTTATTTTACAGGCAGAGATATAAAAACTGGTACGAAAAAATTAAATCCGGTGGCGGAAAATATCTCATCGGCGAGTTTTTGAAACATTTTAGAAAGGGACGTTTGGATATTATAACTTCGGCGGCCACCCACGCTTTTTTAATTTCCATGGTAGGGGAACCGGAGGCGATAGCGGCTCAGATAGAAGTCGGAATACAAACACACGAGGATATTCTCGGCATTACCCCTAAGGGCATATGGCTTCCGGAATGCGGTTATACCGAAGGATTCGATGCGATACTTAATAAATACGGAATTTATTATACTTTTTTAGACCGGCACGGCATCGATTCGGCAAATCCTAATCCTGTCAACGGATGCTTTTCGCCAATAGTAACTCCGTTTAACGTCGTAATGTTCGGCAGGGATCCAGAAAGTTCGAGGCAGGTCTGGTCGTCGAAAGAAGGATATCCCGGAACGCCGGTTTACAGGGAATTTTACAGGGACGTAGGATTCGACCTGGACCTGCCCCACCTTACGCCCTTAAGGCACGGAAGCCTTAAGACGTTTACGGGGCTTAAGTATTATGCCATTACCGGACAGGGCAATTATAAAGACGCTTACAGACCGTCTGCGGCGAAACGCCAGGCTTACGAGCACGGAGCGCAGTTCGTCTATCACAGGGAACTTCAGACGGAATATTTAAAAGAGTTTATGGACGAACCGGTCGTCGTGTCGATGTATGATGCGGAACTTTTCGGACACTGGTGGTTCGAAGGTCCATGGTGGCTTGAAGCGGTATTCAGAAGAATGGACGAGAATAATTTTGTCGAACCGGCAAAAGCTATAGACATTTCCGACAGGACTATTTCTAAGCTTAAAGGTTTATTAAAAAAATACGAAAACGGAGATTCGGTTTTTTCCGCCGATATTCTTGAAGAAATAAACAAAAACAATGCTAAAAACGGAGTATTTATAGCTCAGCCCGCTACGTCGTCATGGGGCGGAGGCGGGTACGCGGAAGTATGGCTTAACGGAAAAAACGACTTAATACAGCCTTTTTTATCCGACTTGTCCATAACATTGATAGATATTTGCAAAAACGGATATAATCGTGTAAAATATCCCGAAGTTTTAAATCAGGCGGCAAGAGAGCTTATTTTGGCCCAATCCAGCGACTGGCCGTTTATGCTTACGACCGGACAGGCGGTAAGTTATGCCGAAAGAAGGATTAAAGCCCATATGGTCAGGGCAAAAAGATGCATTTTGATGGCTATAGGCGAAGAACCTTTAGATACGGCCTGGTTTAACGATATATCCTATAAAGATAATTTATTTCCGCGATTAGATGCAAAAGGTTTGTACGGAAAAAACATATGCTAGATTTTACGAAGGGAATATAAATTAGATGAATTTAGTATTATGGTGGCATATGCATCAGCCCGACTACCGGGATAACAGCGGCGAGTTTATGCTTCCATGGGTTTATCTTCACGCAATAAAAGATTATATCGACATGCCCCTTAATATTGCGGCAAATCCCGGCATGAAAGCGAACATAAACATTACCCCCGTTTTGATAGACCAGTGGCAGGATTATAATTACCGCATAGAAAACGCCATCGAAGAGAAAAATGAGGATAAAGCCGTTAGCATCCTGCCAGACCGCTTTTTAAGACCTCTGCTTCTTAAAACCTTAGACCGCGCCGCCGCAGATATAAGCGATATAAGATTATGGATGTCCGACCATTACAGGTGGGCAAACTACGAGCAGATGGTTTCGAGATTCGACGACTATAAAGTCCTCTATGACCTTGCTTCTTCCGATATTAACCGCCGCTACTTAAACGACGCTTTTTATTTCGATTTATGCGTCTGGTTTCATCTTTCATGGTGCGGCGAATGGATGAAAAAATACGACCCGGTTATTAATTATTTTATCAGAAAAGGTTCCAACTTTACCTTGGACGACAGGAGGCTTCTTCTTAAAAGGCTTTTGGAGTGGATGAAATACGGCCTTTCTTTATACGGATTTCCGGCGGTTAAAGGCGGACGCCCTCCGGCTTCTTTTCCGGAATACCCTGATATGCTCGAAAAGAGCAGGCTTAAAGAACTGAACGCAAAAAAGAAAGGCGAATACGAAATTACTTTTTCCCCGCACTATCATCCGATAATGCCGCTTCTTTTAGACGTCCATTGCGGAGGGGTAGCGGCGCAGATGACCGGCATAGCCTACGAACCTGTTTATATAGAAAATTACAGGGACGGGATAGAAAGCGCAAAAAGGCATTTAGATTCATTGAACGAATATTATTCGTACGGCAAAGATAAAATTCGGGCTTTATGGCCATCCGAAGGAGCGCTCTCTTCGGAAGCACTCGACCTTTTCGACGAATACGGCATAAATATCTGCGCCAGCGGAGAAGAGCTTTTATCTTCGTCATTAGGCGTAAACGCCCGCCAGCCTGCGTTTATGCAGGGCAAAAATATTATACCGCTTTACAGGATTTATAAATGGAAAAATACCGGGCTTAAAATAATTTTCAGGGATTCCGGGCTTTCGGATTTAATAGGTTTTACTTATGCAAAATGGAGAGGAGACGATGCCGCCAACAATCTTACCCATAAACTTAATGCCGTAGACGATTTCGATAAAGACGCGATAGTTTCGATTATACTGGACGGCGAGAACGCATGGGAATATTATTACGAAAACGGTTTTTATTTTTTGAACGATTTATATTCTTTATTATCTTCGTCCGTCAAAATAAATCCCGTGCTGTTAAATGAAGTTTTCGATATGGACTGCGGCGGCGGCGGAGGAGGCTGTATTAAACTTGATTATATTATGCCGGGTTCATGGGTAAACGGAAATTTAAGAATGTGGGTGGGAGAAGAGCAGAAAAATAAAGCGTGGGCATTGCTGAACGAGGCTAAAAACGCATTATCCGATTCCATCCAAAAAGGAACTATTAACGAAAAGAATATAAAAGCCGCCGTGAAAAATCTTATGGCGGCGGAAGGCTCCGACTGGTTCTGGTGGCTTGGTTACGACAGTCCGCTGTTTTCCCAGTCTTCCATGGAAAAAATTTTCAGGAATTTCTTAAAAAATATTTATCTGTCCGCCGGGATACCGGTTCCGGAGAAATTATTCGAATCGCTGTCTTCATCTAAAAATATCATAGCGGAAATGGGCGGAATGATGAAAAGGGGGCATGAGGAGTGACGGTTAAATTTATTTTAGGTTTTCACTGCCATCAGCCTGTAGGCAATTTCGATTTTGTTTTTAAAGAAGTGCATATGAAATCTTACAGTCCGCTTATAAGGACTCTTTCTGCGCTTAACGTAAAATTCTGCCTTCATGCTTCGGGAATCCTTCTCGAATGGTGGGAGAAGAACGACCCTGAATTAATTAAAATTATTTCGGAAGGTGTCGAAAAGGGCGCGATAGAGATTCTAGGGGGAGGCTATTACGAGCCGATACTCGCGTCCATTCCCTGCAGGGACAGGTTAAGACAGCTTGAAATGCTCAACGCGTCATTAAAAAGACTTTTCGGCAAATATCCATCGGGAGCATGGATAACCGAAAGAATATGGCAGCCCGATATTATAAAAGACTTAAAAGAAGCCGGATTAAACTATGCTTTTTTGGACGATTTTCAATTTTTTCAAGCAGGCGTTTCTCCCGAAGAAATAGATAATATTTTCAGGACCGAATACGGCGGGCAGTATCTCGATGTTTTTCCTATACACGAAAGATTAAGGTATAAGATACCTTTTGCCGAACCGGACGAATCTTTGAACGAAATATTATATTTAAACGGCAGATGCTCCGGGCTTTCCGTTATGTTCGACGACGGCGAGAAAATGGGAGGATGGCCGGATACTTACGAATGGGTTTACGGCAAAGACGGAAATAAGGGATGGCTGGATAATTTCGTTAAAGAAGCAAATTCTAATAATAATTATTCGGAGATAAAATTTGAACTTCCTTCCGATATTTTAAAAGAGGGCTCCGGCGGGGGCGGACGGCAGTCCAGGATTCCGGTATATCTTCCCGTGTCGAGCTACAGGGAGATGGGCGAGTGGACGCTTTCGATTCCCCAACGGAATACATACGAAGAGATAAAGTCTCGATATCCGTCCGCTCCTTTAAGCGGCGGTATCTGGCATAATTTTTTGACGAGGTATCCCGAAGCAAACCTGCATCACAAAAGAATGATGCATTTAAGCAATAAAATAAATTATCCTCCCGAAAACTGCCGCAAACACCTTGGAGACGCCTTAAACGAACTTATGAAATCGCAGGCTAACGATGCTTACTGGCACGGCGTGTTCGGCGGAATTTATCTTCCGCACCTGAGAAGGGGGATACATACCGCCCTTTTATCGTCGTACGGAATGTATAAAGATGCCGTTGAAGAACGCATAGAAAAAGAATATTACGACTTCGACTCCGACGGAGAAAACGAAATATTCTTTTCAAACGATTTCTGGTGCATAATATATAAGCCCTCCGCAGGTTCTTTTATCGCGCTGGATTACATAGAAAAAGGTTTGATGCATTCGCTTGGAGACGTATTTTGCCTTCATGACGAATACGATATTCTAAAACTGAAGGAAAACGGCAATAAAAAAACGGAGGACGGAGAAATATACGGCGGTTCCGAAAACGGCGGAAACGGG
>JAJZYC010000068.1 GCA_021806125.1 bacterium | reverse complement strand
TTTAACGGTCAGTTTTTTTTATTGACAAATATAACTATAAAAGTGTATAAATAAAAATTACAACTATGTTTTAGTTTTGAATTGTTTTATAATGGGAAGTATTTTATATTATTTTAAATCTATATTTATATTAAGGAGGCTTCACTATGGGTAAAAAGCACCAGACTCCGCTTCTTGACGAACTTAAAAAAGGGAAGTGGATAAGTTTTGTCAAGGAAATAGAAAGAGCGGCGGAAAAGAGCGAGAGAACCGAAGACCTTTTGGGGCAGGTTGAAGAATCTTACCGCGATAAAGTAAACCATTGGAAACACGGCGGTATGGCCGGCGTTAAAGGCTACGGCGCCGGTATGGTCGGCAGGTTCAGCGAGTTCCCGGATAAATATCCAGGAATAAAAGAGTGCCACTCCATGAGAATTATACCTTCGGCAGGGTTCTTTTACAATTCCGACTTTCTTAGGAAATTAGCCGATATTTCCGAAAAACACGCAGGCGGTTTATTAAATTTTCACGGCGCTACCGGAAATATTCAAATTTTGGGAATGTCGCAGGCGGAAGCCGAAGATGCGTTCCAGGCAATAGCGGAACTCGGGTTCGATTTGGGCGGAAGCGGTTCTGATTTAAGGACGCCTTCATGCTGTGCCGGACAGGCGAGATGCGAATTTGCAAATTATGATACGATGAAGATTTGCTACAACTTAACGGAAGAATATCAGGACGAACTTCATAGGCCGGCGTTTAATTATAAATTCAAACTGAAATTTTCGGGCTGCTCAAACGATTGCGTCGCTTCGGCTGCAAGATCCGACCTTGCTTTTATTGGAACTTGGAAAGACAAAATAAAAATTAATCAGGATAAAGTTAAAAATTATACTAAAAAATTTAACGTTCAAAAATACGTTCTCGATAAATGCCCCACCAAATGTATGTGGTTTGAAGGGGAAAGCCTTGTTATCGACGACGAAAACTGCGTAAAATGCATGCACTGCATAAATGTAATGCCTGAAGCCCTAAGAGCCGGAGACGAAAAAGGCGCATCTATCTTAATCGGAGCAAAAGCTCCTTTGGTTACAGGCCCAAGAATGGGAATGATGCTTGTTCCTTTTTACGATATAAACGAGGACGCAAAAAACGACTACGAATGGCTTAAAGGCTTAATTTCGAATATGTGGGAATTCTGGGACGAATATGGAGTCAGCAGGGAAAGAATAGGGGAGCTTATCGGAAGGGTAGGTTTAAATACTTTTTTGGAGGGCATAGGATTAGAGCCGGTTCCCGAAATGGTAGAACATCCAAGAAGCAATCCGTTTATTAAATTTACGGAAGACGAAGATTAGTCGTTGCGGTAAAATAAATTAAATTAAAAGATGCAGTATATAAATAAATTTGGAGGTTAATATGGCAGAAGAAGTTAAAAAGAAAAGGCTTACCGACATTGGACCCCATGATTATAACGAATATTTGTCGCCTATGATAAAGAAGAATTACGGAAAATGGACTTATCATCATATTATAGATCCAGGCACTATGGTGCATGTCGCAGAAAGCGGAGATAAATTATACACCGTCAGAATGGGTTCACCTAGATTAGTCAGCGGAAGTTTTGTAAGAGACATATGCGATATAGCGGATAAATATTGCGGCGGACATTTAAGATTCACTACGAGAAATAACGTCGAATTTTTAATAGAAGACGAAAAAAACGTCGAACCGCTTAAGAAAGACCTTGAAAAAATGGGATATAACGTAGGCGGCATAGGCAATATCGTAGCAAATATAGTTCATACCCAGGGATGGGTGCACTGCCACACATCCGCAAGCGATGCTTCCGGCGTCGTTAAATCCGTTATGGACGAGTTGTACGAATATTTCGTCGAAGACAAACTTCCTTCAAAAACAAGGATTGCTTTTGCCTGCTGTTTAAATATGTGCGGTTCTGTTTCGTCTTCGGATATAGCAATTGTGGGAACCCACAGAAAACCGCCTAGAATAGATGCCGAAAGACTTAGAAACCTCTGCGAAATACCAAGCACTATCGCCGCTTGCCCGACTAACTCTATAAGGCCGGATACGGTTGACGGCAAACCAGGCGTAAAAGTTAACGAAGAAACTTGCGTGTTCTGCGGAAGCTGTTACACGGTGTGCCCCGCAATGCCCATTGCCAACGCCGAAAACGACGGTTTGTCGATATGGGTCGGCGGCAAGGTTTCAAATGCAAGAACGAAGCCCACATTTTCTAAATTAGCTATACCGTTTATTCCGAACGACCCGCCGAGATGGCCTGGAGTAGTAGATGCGGTTAAAACAATTCTTAACGCATATAAGGACGGAGCTGAACCGGGCGAAAGGGTAGGCGAATGGATAGAAAGGATAGGTTGGCCGAGGTTCTTTAAAATTACGGGATTCCCGTTTACAAAATATCACATCGACGACTTCAGACTTGCCGAAACCACCATGAATTATTCTTCTCATACGCGATTATAATTTTTTTTTTAAGATTTTATTAACAAAATTTAAATTGAGGAGTATCATATTATGACCGATGAAACAAAGAAAAAAGTCGAAGATAAAATTGTCGGACTTGTAAAAGAGTATGCCGGCAAAAAAAGATTTAAGCCGATAGATATCGTCAAAGAGATGGAAAAAGAGTTTGCCAGCGAAGGATTGACTAAAGACGATATAAAAGGGGCATTAAAGGAAATTATGGATGACGAAAAGCTTGTCTATGGTTATGCAGGCGGCAGTTTTCTTACGTTGCCGGAAAACCAATAGCAATCATTTAGTCGCTGTTTCAAAAATCTATTAATATTATAATATTTATTATATATTTTGCGATATATAAGATAAGAAGGGAAAACTTATGCTTGAATTAAAAAAAGTAAAAAAGCCCGCTAAAATTGCGGTAAGTACGGGCGGAGGGATGTCTCAATCCCCGTTCAGACCTAAGTACGTCGAAAAAAAGCCGCCGTGTATGGACACATGTCCTAACGGAACTAAAGTCAGAGATTATATTCAGTTTATAGCGCAGAGCGAATCTTACGACAGGCCTATAGACGAATCTCTCAAAACGGCGTTTTATATGCTTACGGAGTCTAATCCTCTGCCTTCTACGACGGGAAGAGTGTGTCCTCATCCGTGCGAAGATGCCTGCAACAGGAGCGAAAAAGATAAACCTGTAGCCATAAACGCTATAGAAATGTTTGTGGGGGATTACGGAATAAAAAATAATCTTCAATTTAAGAAGCTGACGGAAGTTCCGAGAAAAGAGAAAATAGCCGTTATAGGAAGCGGACCGGCAGGGCTTTCTGCCGCATACCACCTTGCAATCAGGGGATATAACGTTACTATTTTTGAAAAATATGCGGAAACAGGCGGATATTTAAGATACGGCATTCCGCGTTTCAGACTTCCTTTAGATATTATAGATGCAGAGGTCGGACGCATTAAAAATCTCGGCGTAGAAATTAAAACCGGAGTTAATATCGGCGCCGATATAACCATGGACAAGCTTAAATCTGAATTTGACGCTGTTTTTGTAGCTATAGGAACGCACCAGCCTATAAAAATGAATATGAAAGGAGCGGATTCGCCGAATGTTTATACCGGCATAGAGTTTCTTCAAAAAGCCGCTTCCGGCGAACTTAAAGACGCAGGTAAAGAAGTCGTCGTTATCGGAAGCGACAGCGCTATGGATGCGGGGATGGTAGCTAAAAGACTCGGCGCCAATGTAACGTTTATTTATAATAAAGGCACGTTAAACGATGTTTCGGAAATAGAAGAAAAAGGTTCCGCCGAAGTTAAAGAAGGAAATGCCGAGGGAATTAGATTTGAATTTTTATTCGCCTTAGATGAAATTATTACGGAAAACGGCAAAGCAACCGCGGTTAAGCTCAAAAAAATGAAGCTTTCGGAAAAAGACGCTTCTGGCAGGGTGCATCCGATAATTATAGAAGGCGGACAAGAACTTACGTTAAAACTAGATACTCTTATTTATTCATTCGGACAGAAACCAGATTATAAAGGACTAGAGAATCTAACTAAAAATCCGAATAACGAATTTTTAAAAATTGACGATAATTACCTTGTAGCGGGCGAAGACAAAGTTTTCGCAGGCGGAGATATATTAAAATTCGGATTGGTTACGGACGCTATCGGCATGGGAAGGTATGCGGCTTACGCCATACATAAAAAATTGACCGGAGAGCAGGTTATCAAAGATGAAAGAAGAATTATAAAATACGGAGATGCGGTTAACAGAGAGGGCAAAAATATGTATATCGCATATTTTCAAACCTCCGAAAGACAGAGAAGAACGTCGCGCGACCCTCAGGCAAGAGTTAAGGATTTTGACGCGATATTAAACGACCTTAGTCTTGACGAACTCGTACTGGAATCTAAGAGGTGCATGAGCTGTGGCATGTGTTTCGACTGCGGCAGCTGTTTCGAATACTGCTCTCAAAGCGCCGTAAAAAAACTACCCAAGGGACAACATTTCGAATTTCATTTGGAAACATGCAACGGATGCAAAAAGTGCGCGGAAAGCTGTCCGTGCGGATATATCGACATGGTTTAGATCTGATAAACACACATAATATTAATTAAAATTTATAGGAGGTTTTATTTATGGCTGAACTAGATTATAACGGAAAAAAGATTCAAACGGACGACGAAGGCTATCTTCAAAATTTAGGCGACTGGGATAAAGGTCTAGCCGAAGTCCTGGCAAAAACAGAGAATGTCGAATTGACTGAAAAACACTGGAAGCTTATCGAATGGATAAGAAATTATTTCCAGCAGTTCCAGGTTGCCCCTGCTATTAAATCGCTTACAAAAGAAGTTATGTCGCTTGAGAATTTACCGGACAAAAAAGAAGCGAATAAGTTTATCTATGAATTATTTCCCGAAGGGCCTGCCAAACAATTGGCTAAAATAGCGGGACTTCCTAAACCTACGGGATGCGTTTAAAGAATTCAATACGCGCAGTAAATCTTGTCGGCTCGTTAAGCGATAGGTACACAAATAACGGGAGAAGAAATTTTATTCTTCTCCCGAAATTAATATAATTTATTTATTCAGGGGGGAGTAAATATGGCGCCTCTTAATCTAACAACCGCTATATATTTATTATTTACATACACGGTCGGACTGATATTCGTCATAGCTGTGGTTTTAAGAATATATCAATATGCTGTAACCCCGCAACCCATTAAAATTATGCTTACTCCCGCTCCATTAACAAAGAGCGGAGCATTTGCCAGAGTTCTGGGGGAAGTTTTTTTCTTCAAAAGCCTTTTTAAATCTAATAAGGCTACCTGGGTTTTCGGATACCTTTTCCATATTTCGTTTTTCCTGTTAATATTCATGCACTTTTTAAGGCATTTTATTTATTCCAATCCTTTGCCGTGGTGGTATAATATATTTGTCGGCATAGGAATAGTCTGCGGTATCGTTATGGTGCTGTCCCTTTTTCTTCTTTTGATGAGAAGAGTAGTCATAGAAAGGGTTAAATTTATATCGCTGTTTCAGGATTATTTAATACTTGTTCTTTTAATGCTTATAGGTTTAGCCGGACTGTCATTGAATTATGTTTTGACGCCCAATGCTCTAACCGTCGTGGATAATCAACTCGACCCATATATGAACGGGCTTTTAACGTTTCAGTTTACCAATATTCCGTCAAACCCTTTATTTTTAATACATTACACGCTGGTTATGCTGCTTATATTATATATTCCGTTTAGCAAGGTAATGCATTTCGTCGGCATATTCTTTTCGCCGACCAGAAATATGGCGGATAATCCAATTGAAGAAAGATATTACAGGCCTAGTGCTAAAGATTTATCCATTTAAATATAAAAAATATAAAATAAATTTATATATTACATAATATAAACCTGCAATTTTGATTCATTCTATGAAGAATTAAACGGAGGTATAAACGGTATGGCTAAGCCAAAAAATAAATATAAAGTTCCAATTCTGGACGGTAAAATTTCAATTCCCAAAATAGTTCCGGGCGCATCGGCATATGAGCATATGATAGAAGCCCAGAAAGACGATATGGAGGCATTAGGGTTTCCGTTCAAACTTCAGGACGGTTGGAAAGATAAAGCGTTGGGAGTTTTTAAAGAAATACTGGACCATAATAAAGCTGTTAGAGATTATATGGATATATGCGTTCGATGCGGAGCATGTACCGATAAATGCCAATTTTTCCTCGGAACGGCAGACCCGAATAATATGCCTGTTCAAAGACAGGAATTAATGAGGAAGGTTTACAGATATTATTTTACTCCGTCCGGCTTCTTTAAGAGCCTTTCAAACGCGCAGGAACTGACAGAAGATGTTTTGAAAGAATGGTACACTTATTTCTGGCAGTGTTCCGAATGCAGAAGATGTTCCCTATATTGCCCTTACGGCATAGATACCGCGGAAATTACTATGGCCGCGCGTCAGATTATGGATTCTATAGGTCTCGGACAAAAGTACACGACGGAAGTTATCCACAAGGTTTTTAAAACTGGAAATAATATCGGTATACCGCCTGCCGCATTAAGAAACACACTCGACGACCTGGAAGAAGAAATTGAGGAAGAAGGGGGAAAGGGCGTTAAAATACCTATGGACGTAGAGGGCGCCGAAGTTTTATTGGTTCCGCCGTCTGCTGATTTTTTTGCCATGCCGCATATGGAATCATTGAAGGGTTATGCAAAAGTGTTTCATAAGGCAGGTATAAGCTATACCGTTTCCTCGTATGCTTCGGAAGCCGGTAATTTCGGAAAATTTATAGGAAGCTATCAAAATACTAAAGAAATAAATAAAAGAATATGGGACGAGGCAAGAAGGCTTAAAGTAAAAAGAGTTATTATAGGCGAATGCGGCCATGCCTGGAGAGCGGCGTATATGTATTCCAATACTATGAACGGTCCGTTCGATTTTCTCGACAGCAAATATAAACAGCCGACCCATATTTGCGACTTTACTTTAGGCTTGGTTAAGGACGGAGTAATCAAACTTGACCCTTCGGCAAACGACGACAAGGTAGTCACGTTTCATGACTCCTGTAATGTAGCAAGAGGTTCCAGAATAGGCGATGTCGTAGGAGGGCAGTTTACGATACCGAGAGAGCTAATCAAAGCCGCCGCTAATAAGTTTGTGGAGTTAAGAGAAGGTACGACTAAGGAAAGCACTTATTGCTGCGGAGCAGGCGGAGGTTTATTGACCGAAGAAGTTATGAACGTCAGGCTTGCGGGTTCTATGCCGAGAATGCAGACGGTAAAAGAAGCGGTTGACAATCACGGTGTTAATTTTTATGCCCTTATATGCGCAATCTGCAAAACCCAGTTTACAAAGGTATTTCCTCTATATGGATTAGACGAAGAAATGGTGGGCGGAATACATCAGCTTGTAAGCAACGCTATAATAATGTAAATAAAAAAAGGAATAAAAGTCTCGCAATAAAGGTGTACGATTTAAAATCGGACACCTTTATTGCAAATACGGTACAATCTAAATATGGAGCAATTAATAAATTAATAAGTTAATTTTGGAGGAGCGAATTAATGAAACTTGGCGTTCTTATTAAAGAAGGGCCTTATATGCATCAGGCTATGGATACCGCGTATAATTTTATAGTTGCGGCGATGGAGTCAGGCCATGAGATAACGGGCATATTTTTCTATAACGACGGTGTCTATAACAGATGTTCAACTTTAGAGCCGCCGAGAGACGAAAGAAATATTATGAAACTACTTTCGGAGCTTGAGCTCAAAGGCGTAAGA
>JAJZYC010000067.1 GCA_021806125.1 bacterium | reverse complement strand
ATTAACTATACGGCTGAGTAGGCGATCACGAACATATCTTTGCCGAAGGCGAAGGATGTGAGTCATCCTCCCGCCCCAGCCAAGCAGTATGTAAGACGAAAGCAGTAAAATAGTCTTGTTAAGTAGAAAAATAAAATTTATATCGCAGAATTAAGATAATAATTAACAAAAAATATGACTAATAAATTAAAATTATTTACCGGTAATTCCAATAAAGAGCTGGCCGAAAAAATGGCGGATTATCTCGGCATAAGTTTGGGAGACGCCGAGGTTTACAATTTCAGCGACGGGGAAACCTTTATTAATATCAACGAAAACGTCAGGGGTTGCGATATCTTTCTTACGCAGTCCACTTCAAACCCCGTAGATAAAAATCTAATGGAACTTCTGATAATGATAGATGCAATGAAAAGGGCGTCTGCAAACAGAATAACCGCCGTCGTGCCGTATTACGGCTACGCCAGGCAGGACAGGAAAACAGCATCCAGGGTGCCTATAACCGCAAAATTAGTAGCGGATATTATTACTACGGCAGGTGCGGACAGAGTGTTGTCTATGGATTTACATGCCGGCCAGATACAGGGTTTTTTTAATATTCCGGTTGACCATTTATATGCGGCGCCGGTACTGCTTGAATATATAAAAGAAAAAAATTATAACCCTGCCGATATCGTCGTGGTTTCTCCCGATGCCGGAGCGGTTGAAAGGTCAAGGTCTTTTGCGAAACATTTAGGGGCAAATCTTGCTATTATAGATAAAAGAAGAATTAAAGCAAATATTGCGGAAATAATGAACGTTATCGGCGACGTTAAAAATAAAATAGCTATTATGTTAGACGATATGATAGATACCGCAGGCACTATTACTCAAGGAGCCGTGGCGCTTTCCAACAACGGCGCAAGCGAAGTAATAGCAATGGCGACGCATGGAGTTTTATCCGGCTCTGCAATGAGTAAAATAGATAACTCTCCCATAAAAGAACTTATAATAACAGATACGATAAACCCGAAAAACAGGCAGGGGCTGTCAAGCAAGATTAAGATATTAAGCGTTGCGAATATTTTAGGAGAAGCAGTTAAAAGAATTCATGACGAGGATTCGGTCAGTTCGCTTTTTATTTAATAATTAGTATAATAAAAATAAAAAAAATAATAAAATAAAAAAGGAGATTTTCATTGGAAATAATTAATTTAAACGTTGAAGCAAGAAAAAAAGAAAACAATCTTAAATCCTTGAGAAAAGAAGGTATTATACCGGGAGTGCTGTACGGAAAAAAAATAGGTTCGCTTATCGTTCTGCTGAACTACAAAGAATTTATTAAGGCGTTCGCAAAGCATTCGATATCTTCTTTTATCAACTTAGTAAGCAAAGAAGACGGCGTAAACGGTAAAACCGTCGTTATAAAAGAAATTCAGAAGGACCCCGTTACCGATAATATTATTCATATCGATTTACATGAAATATCGATGGACGAAAAAATAGAAATAGAAGCATCCATCCATTTTGTCGGCAAGCCCGAAGGAGTTAAACTCGGTGGAATCCTCGAGCCGCTTATGAGGCATATTGCCATAAAAGGCTATCCTAAGGATATAATCGATACTATAAATATCGATGTTTCCGCGCTTAAAATAGGCGATATTATACACGTAAGAGATTTAAAATTAGGCGAAAACATCGAGATAATGGCTGAAGAAGATGCGGCCATAGTAACCGTCGCCGAACCCACGGTCGAAGAAGTTTCGGCCGCCGCGCCTGCCGCTGAAGGCGAAACTGCAGCTACGCCTGCCGCAGGGTCATCTCAGCCTTCTCAGAAGGGTTAAAACTTTTATTTTATTAAGATGCCTGAGAATATTTTTATTTTTGGACTTGGAAATCCGGGGTCGGAATACCGGTTTTCCAGGCACAATTTTGGCTTTACGGCGTTAGACTATTTTTCCGAAGAAAATGATTTCCCGTCGTTTATTAATAAAAAAAATTATTCGATTTCCCGTAAAATCATATACGGCAAAAATATATTCTTGTTCAAACCGCTTACTTTTATGAATTTGAGCGGAAAAGCCGTAAAAGACGCTTTAAATAAAAACGGCGTTTTTAGAATCGGAGAAAACGAAGCCGATTCGGGCATTGTTTTAATTCATGACGACCTAGACCTTAATTTTGGAAATTATAAAATTAAGTTAGGCGGCAGCGGCGGTTCCCATAACGGCGTTAATTCCGTTATAAATTCGCTTCAGAGCAAAAATTTTATACGCATAAAATTAGGCATTAATTCCCCTGAAAGAGTTAATTTTAATTCCGGCGCAGATTATGTCCTGTCTAATTTTTCTAAAGACGAAATTAAAAGATTGCCCGATATATTAAAAATAATAAATGAAATTTTATTTTCTATTATAAAGGACGGTCTTGCGAAAACTATGAATAATTATAATTGCGGACAGCTAAAGAAAGGCGGAGTGTAAAAAAATGGGACTTAAATGCGGCATAGTCGGCCTTCCTAACGTCGGTAAATCTACCATATTTAACGCTATTACGTCCGGCGGAGCCGAAGCAAGCAACTATCCGTTCTGCACTATAGAGCCCAATGTGGGCATAAAACCGGTTAAAGACAAAAGATTAGAAAAACTGCGCGATATATTCAATCCGGAAAAATATACCCCTACATATGTGGAATTCGTCGATATTGCCGGATTAGTCAAGGGAGCGTCGGCAGGCGAAGGGCTGGGCAATAAATTTCTTTCCCACATAAGGAACGTCGATTTAATCATACACGTTATAAGAATATTTAAAGATAACTCTGTCGTGCATGTAGAAGGCGGAATAAATCCGGCAAGAGATTTAGATATTATTAATACCGAACTTGCGTTAAGCGATATAGAAATTCTTTCCAAGCATCTCCAGAAGCTCGAAAAAATAGCAAGGAGCGGCGATAAAGCGGCGGCATCTAATTTAGATTTTTTAAGAAAAGTTAACGTCCAGCTTTCCGAAACAGGCGCTATTAACGGCAAGGAATTCGCCGAAGCGGAAAAAAACATCCTGAAATCTTTAGGCATAATATCTGCAAAACCGGCGGTATATGTCCTTAACGTCGATGAAGATATGCTGGCTGAAAATTTTTCCAATCGAGACATCGAAGAAATTAAGAGTATAGCTTCACCTAAAAATATACCGGTTATAAGATTGTGCGCAAAATTAGAAGAAGAACTTTCCTCTTTAGGAGATGAAGACAGGGATGCTTTTCTTAAGGACTATGGACTGGATTCTTCGGCATTGGATACCGTTGCGTCGGTCAGCTTCGGACTTCTGGGTTTAATTTCGTTTTTTACCGCCGGCAAACAGGAGGTAAGGGCATGGGAGATAAAAAACGGCTGGAAGGCGCCTCAAGCCGCGGGAACCATTCATACGGATTTCGAAAAAGGTTTTATAAGAGCAGAAGTTATTTCTTACGATGATTTTATTAAAGCCGGTTCTGAAGCTAATGCCGCAAAAATGGGGCTTCTAAGGCTTGAAGGAAAAGACTACACGGTAAAAGACGGCGATATAATGCATTTCAGGTTTAACGTTTAACCGTAATGCGTTACGTATGCAGGCTTTTTATGTAGGCGGATATGGTATTTATAATCCCCACCCTCATCATCATCACCGCATAAGCGGCAAGCAGAAGCGCCGCAAGTTTGCCCGCGGCGTTCGAACCCGTTTTTCCGAGATATTTTAAAATCAGCTTTGTTTTTTTTAAAACAATATAAACGATTAAAAGATTAATAATAAATGCGGCCGTGACGACTAAATATCCGTATATGCCGGTAATTATTAAAAGCGTAGTTAAAACTCCCGGACCGACTATCAAAGGTACGCCTATCGGAACTACTCCCAAATCCGCCTTATCCGCAGATGCATAAAGTTTAGGTTTTTCGGAGAGCAGATTATTTATAGATATTATAAGTAAAAGTATGCCGCCAGCCATTTCGAAATCGTATATAGAAATACCCATAACATCGAAAAGGGATTTGCCGAGCAGAAGAAAGCCGACTCCGACGCTGAACGCGGTAATCAAAGAGTTTCTCCTAATCTGTTTTTCTTCTTCTATGTCGGTATCTTTTACGAAGTCTAAATATATAGGAAGCACGCCGAATATATCTATCGCTACGAAAAGTGGAATTAAGGCAAGAAATATATCCTTGAAAAAAAATATAATAGTATTTTCCATGGGCTTTATAGTCCAAAATTGTTTTAAATAAATATAATATAGTATTATAATATAATTTCTATGAATAAAAAAAATAAATTTAATATACTCCATATAGACGGTTTTAAAAGTTTCGGCGGAGCGCAAAACGATATCGTAATACTGCTGAGGTTCATGAAGCAGTATTACGGCGAAGATTTTAACATATACGTTATCCATAACAATAACGAAAGATTAAAAGCGGAATTGGATAAATACGATATTTCTAATTTTTCCGTCGGAATGACTAATTTTATCGATATTATTGCCGTATTTAAAATAAGGCGTTTTTTAAAACTCCGCGATATAGATTTAGTAAATTTTCATTCCTCGCTAGACCATTTTCTGGGAGGCATAGCGGCGGTTTCTATTTTTAAAAAAAAGATAATTAAGATTTTAACGCGGCATGTCGCATATAAAGTCGATTTTTTGAAAGGATTTTTAATATACAGGTTTTTAACTGACAGATTTATAGTAATATCCGATTTTATTAAAAAAAGTTTAGCAAAAGATATTAAAGCGGCTCCTGAAAAAATCAAAACTATTTACAGCCCCAGAATTTATAACGATGAAAATAAAATATCTTTTTACGAATCGGAAAAAACCGTAATAAGAACCGAACTCGGCATTAAATCCGATGAAAAAATGATTTCCCTTATAGGAAGATTGTCGGGCGAGAAAGGACATGAGATACTTATAAAAGCCGCCGAACTCATAGCGAAAAAAAGAAATGATTTAAAATTCGTCATAATAGGGGAAGGGGAACTTTACGATTATATCGAAAAATTAATCGCGGAAAGAAATCTGAAAGATTATTTTGTTCTTAGCGGTTTTAAGGAAAATATTAAAAAATTTATAGCCGCCTCCGATTTAATAATAGTCCCATCGGGCATCGAAGGAATGGGAAGCATTATTATCGAATCCTGCGCTATGAAGAAAGCCGTAATAGCGTCGGACGTCGGAGGGATTCCGGAGATAATTAAAAACAACGAAACCGGACTTTTGTTTAAGAACGGAGATTTTTCCGAACTTGCGGAAAAAATAATGTATTTAATAGATAAATATGATTTAATTGAAAATCTTGCCCTGAATTGCTATAATGAAGTCGTTAAAAAATTCGACGCAAAAGCGGTAGCGTCCGAAACATCCGCATTTTATCTTGAGCTGTTAAAGAGCCCGAATATTTTAAAATGAGAATAAGCGCCCATAAATTATTTAAAGGTTTCGCGGTATTTTTAATCATTCTATTTTTAGCCTGTTCCGTCTTATTTTCGTTTAACGCCGTGATTTTTTCCAAGCGCCATTTAAAATTTAAACTTGTTTCTTTTTTAAGATATTCGTCCATAAAACCTGAATTTTTAAAATTCATAGACTTAAACTTTAATACTTTGGCTTCAGATTATTTTTGGACGCTTTTCGTTCAGGAGGTTTCGTCTTTCAGATTAGCGAAGATGCATTATCCTTATATGTATAAAATATCCTTCATAACGGTTTCCCTGAATCCGAATTTTAATTACGCTTACCAGTCGGGGGGGACGCTTCTCGGCCTGGCGGGAAAACCGAAAAGGGCGATAAAATTATTAAAGCTGGGAATGAAACATCTTAGAGGAAACTGGAACATACCTTTTCTGATAGCTTTTAACTATTTTTACAGCCTCGGCGATTATAAGAAAGCCGCCTATTATCTAAAATATGCGGTCGGTATGAAAGGCAGCCCTAAATATCTAGAGTTTTTATATATTAAACTTCTCAATAAATCCGGGAGCCTTAAAAAGACTTTAAGTTTCCTCGAAGATATGTATAAAAATAACAAAAATCCTTATATAAGGCAGATAATAAAATACAGAATAGATGCGGTTAAGAAAGAGATAATTTTTAAAAAAGAGCATGAAAGCTATAAAATCCCTTATTCTTTAAAATTATTTCTGCCTCAAAAAGAGAGGAAATCATGATTGAAATAATAAACGCAGCCAAATATTTCAGGGTCGGTTTTTTCGGAACGAAAAAAAATGCGGTAGAAGACCTTTCTTTGGATATAGAAGAGGGAAAAGTCACGGGTTTTTTCGGTCCGAACGGCGCAGGCAAATCCACGACGATTAAAATGATTGTAGGACTCATTAAGCCGTCGGGCGGAAATATTAAAATAAACGGGTATGATGCGTCGGATTACAGGGCGAGGCTTAAATTAGGCTATCTGCCGGAAAATCCGAGTTTTCCGCGCGGGCTTAAAGGCATAGAAATTATTAATTATTACTCAAAGCTTTTAAATAAAAAAATAAATAAAGATGAAATTGACGATACGTTAAAATTAGCTGGTATTTTTTATGCAAAAAATATCCAAGCCCATAAATATTCCAAGGGCATGACCCAGAGGCTGGCTCTTGCCGTTTCTATTTTGGGCGATCCGGAGATTTTAATTTTCGACGAACCGCTGTCGGGACTCGACCCTATCGGGCGGAAAGAGTTTAAGGATATAATATTTAAACTAAAGGAGAGAAAAAAGACCATATTTTTTTCGTCCCACGTGCTTGCCGACAGTAAAGAGCTGTGCGACAGGATAGCGGTTCTGGTAAACGGGAGATTAATAAAAAATGAAAATCTTGAGGATATGGAAAACGAGGCGGCAGGTTATGCGGAAGAAAGAAGAGATTATCGTTTGCCTGCGGAATACAGCACGCCTTTAGAAATTTATCTATACGATTTAATGCTTAAAAGCAGAAAAAATTAGCGGGGTATTTTAATGAAAAAGATTTTATACGGAATAATGTACTCTTTTAAGGAAATAAAAAATTCGAAAATTTTTTATTCTTTTTTAATATTCGCTTTAATACTCGTATCCGGCAGTTATTTCGTTTCCCAGACGAGTTTTATAAACCAGGGAAGAATTATGGTGGATTTTTCTATATTCGCCATATCCATTTTTAATATTTTTATCGGAATTTTTATCGGCGCTTCGGCGGTTTACGACGATATAGAAAAGAAAAGCATTTTCCTAAGCATTACGAGACCACTGAAAAGAACCGAATATTTAATAGGGCGCTTTTTAGGGCTTGCGGCGGCGATAATTTTTTCTACGATTATAATGATGCTGATTTTTTATTTAGTGCTGTTGATTATGCATAAATTTATCGTGCCGGCGGGGTCTATTGCAAAAGCTGCCGGTTCAGGCGTTAAGCCTGCCGGCGTTTCTTCAGCGCCTTTTACTTTTTATCTTCTGCCGCAGCCTTTGATAATTCAGGGGTTGTTTATAATAATAGAATCGATATTTATCTCCGCTGCGGCCCTGCTTTTTTCTTTGATAACGTCAAAAGCTTTGGCCTCCGTATTTGCGATACTCGTTTTTTTTATAGGCAACGTTTCGAGCAGGATGAACGATTTAGTTATGCCCGTGAAAAAGATTATAAACGGCAAAGTCGTTATAGTGCATCAGGCTAACCGTGCCTTGACCCATATAGTCCGTTTTATTTATACCGTTCTGCCCAATTTTTCCATATTCAATATAAGTTCCGAAGCGGCATATAAAGTAAATATTTCCTCAGGCGTTATATTTTACCGCATTGTTTACGGAATTTGCTATACGAGATCG
>JAJZYC010000066.1 GCA_021806125.1 bacterium | reverse complement strand
TCTATACTGATGACTCCCACTATTTTAAAGCATAACGATATAGAACGCTTTAAGGAATACGGCGCCGATATGGTAACCGTCGCCCTGGACGCAGCGACCCCGGAACTGTTCGACGAATACAGGGGAAGGGGAGTAGGGGGCCCGCACAGATGGGAAAAATATAACGATATACTTGAATATTCCGTTTCCGTTTTCGGCAAAAATAAGGTCGGATGCCATCTAGTAGTCGGTCTGGGCGAAACGGAAAAAGAAATGATTTTCAGGATGCAGTCGGTAAGGGATAAAGGCGCAAGGTCGCATCTTTTTTCTTTTTATCGGGAAAAAGGCTCTAGATTAGAAAATCACCCTCAGTGTCCGGCCGGCCAATATAGAAGAATTCAAGCTGCAAGGCATATAATAGACTACGATATGGGCAGGGCTGAAGATATGAAATTCGACGGCGGCGGAAAAATAGTAGATTTTGGAATACCGTTTAAAAACGTAGCGGAGATAATAGAAAGAGGCGCGGCTTTCCAGACTACGGGCTGTCCGGGAAAGACCGAAATTTCCGCATGCAACAGGCCTTTCGGAGATTCTTCGCCGAAAAATATCAGAAGTTTTCCATTCGAACTTAACGCAGGCGACGTAAACAGGGTAAGAAAAGAACTGCTGGAATATGACTAAAAAAGATGAGATTGCTTACATCTTTGCCTGCATAAAACCATGGTTTTATATACGCAGTCAAAGATATGCTCGCAATGACAATATGCAGTCATTGCGAGCGTTAGCGAAGCAATCTCGCGGTTATTATGACAAATACCAAGCATTGCTTTGTCAAGCACATAATTTCGATTACTTTTATCTATTAATCAAGAAAGGAGAAAAAATTGTCCGAAGCCGAATTAGTCAAGGTAAAAGTAAAACATTTAAATAATTTGCAGAATCAGATTATTACCGAAAAGCATACGCTTATAACCGATGAACCCGAAGCTTCCGGAGGGGAAGAACTTGCCGTCAATCCGATAGAACTTGTTCTCGGAGCCGAAGGTGCATGCACCGTGTCAGTTCTGATGATGTTTGCGAAAAGGATGAAGTACGACCTGAAGAGTGTAGAAATAAGTTTAACACACAAGAGGATAAGAGCGGAAGAGATTAAAGGCGCCGCTGTAGAACCGGATAACGAAAGAGGCTACGTCCATAAAATAGAAAAAAATATAAAATTTATCGGAAATCTCGACGAAGACCAGATCGAAGAACTGCAGAGAGTTTCCCGGAGATGCCCCGTTCATAATATGATAGAAAAAAGGTCTTATTTCGAAATATCGTTCGACCATGCGGACAATTAAGATTTGAGTTTGCTTTAAAAGTTGAAATTATTTTTTAAAATATATAAAATAATAAATTATGTCAAATAATAAAGGAGGTTTTATTTTATGGCAGTAACCGGAATCGGTTCTACTCCGGCAAGCACTATTATGACAAATTATCAGCAAATCATCCAGAACGCTCCGCCTATCAAGATAGAACTGCCGAATACTCCACCTGCCGTCAGTTCGCAGGAATCGAACGGCAATATAAGCATTCACGTTTAATGCAGGCAGACAAATATGAATTAAATTGGATAAATTAAGTTCTTCTTTCCTTAATAAATTAACTAAAACCGTAAAAGATTCCGGCCTTATTGCCTGGGGGGAAAGAGTAATAGCCGCAGTCAGCGGCGGCATAGATTCGACCGTTCTGCTTTGTTCGCTTTACGAACTGAGGCATTATTTCGGAATTAATATTGCGTGCGCTTCATTCGACCACAAAATAAGATTATCTTCAGGCGCGGACATAAAGTTTGTCGAAGATTTATGCAAAAAACTTTCCATACCTTTTTATACCGGGAGCATAGACGTAAAATTATACGCAAAAGAAAATAAATTAAATCTTGAAGAAGCCGCGCGCATTTTGAGATACCGTTTTTTAATAAAAACGGCTGCAGATTTTAAAGCTGAAAAGATAGCGGTTGCCCACCATTTGGACGATTTTGCCGAAAATTTAGTTATGAGGCTGATTACCGGCGGCGGGGCAGGCGCTATATCCGGTTTTAACGTCAGGTCCGGTTTGATAATCAGACCGCTGATAAATCATTCAAAATCGGAAATAAAAGATTTCGCAGATAAAAATTCCATAAAATTCGTCGAAGACGATACTAACGCCGATACAAAAATTTTAAGAAATTTCGTCAGATTAAATATTATACCTTCCCTTAAAGAATGCAATCCCTCTTTTTTGAAAACGGTTAAAAATACGGCGGAAATATTAAAGAAAGACGACGATTTTATCGAGGCGATTGCGCGTAAAAATTTTAATGATATCGCCAAACCGGAACTGGACGGAAAACGTATCGTTTTTGAAAAAAACGACTTGTCGGGATTAGAAGACGCTTTGTTATACAGAATCTTAAGGATTGCCGTCCTGGGCGCCTGCGGCTGCGATTCAAAAAATAAAGCCAATAATTTCATAAAAAAACCGATAGTTTATTATAAAAATCTTAAAGCATTTATTCAATTAATAAAATCCGAAAAACCTAATACTTATTTTTATATTAATTCGTTTACCGCCGCTAGAAAAGAATATAATAAGATTATTATCGAATATATTGCGTCGGCAAAAAATTTAATTTTTAAATCTTTTAATTTTGAACTGAAAGAACCTCTTGAAAACCCAAAATCGGGCCTCAAAAAAAGATATAGCCGCATAATCTATAATGACGGCGGCGAAACCGGGCGGCATTCCGTAAAAATTAAGGAAATCAATAAAACCTTTCATATAGAAAAATTATCCGTAGAAAAGTCGGATAAAATTATAAAAGATATACTGGAAGGAAAAATTGACTTTCGGCCTGATACCGCTTATTTCGACTACGACAAAATCAGCTTTCCCGTTACCATAAGACCTTTCAACGACGGCGACAGGTTTGTTCCCCTGGGCATGAAATACGGAAAGAAATTGAAAGAATATTTTATAGATAAAAAAGTTCCGGCAAACGTAAGGAGAGTGATTCCCTTAATACTCTTCGGCGGCAAAATAGCGTGGGTTTCCTTAAACGAGATAAGCGACGATATTAAAATAACGGAACTTACGAGAAATGCAGGAATTATGAGAATAGATTGAAAATTCCAATGGATTCTGGATTCCCGCTTTCGCGGGAATGACTATACGGAGATTGAGGTTTTAACCCAAAAGGTGTCCATTGGCGTCCGTATCAAAGACATGCTTTGATAGACACGGACGCCAATATCGCGAAAGCGGGAATCCAGAATTGCCCGTTATCGGAATATATATAGTATATAAATAGTTTCTAAATCGGGATTTAAAATACAAGTAGAATGCAAATAGTTATTGAAAAAAATATATAAATATGACATATTTATATATGTACCGTCTAATAATTTAAGCCAAAACCTTAAGGGGGTTAATATAATTTGAATTCAAGACTAAAAAACCTTTTGCTCTGGATATTTATAATCTTTTTGATGATTTTTATCTTTACGATGTTCAATCATCACCCGCCTAAAACTAAAAAAATAATTTTTTCTTCATTAATAAAGGAAGTTAAGGCAGGCAACGTTAAAAGCGTTACCGTAGAATCCCACAATATAATAGGAATTTTTAAGAACGGGAAGAAATTTACCACGTATGCGCCGACTTATCCGGGACTAGTAACGCTTCTCGAAAAACATAACGTAGAAATAGATGCCAAACCGAAACCCGGTTCGCCGTGGTATTTCAGTTTTTTGATAGACTGGCTGCCGATGATTATAATACTTTTTGCGTTCTGGTATTTTTTCTGGAGGCAGATGCAGGGCGGGGCGGGAAAGGCGATGTCTTTCGGAAAATCTAAAGCGAAACTTTTGAACGACGGCACGAACAAAGTTACATTTAAAGACGTGGCGGGCATAGAAGAATCGAAGCAGGAATTGGAAGAAATAGTTGATTTTTTAAAAGACCCTAAAAAATTCACGAAACTTGGCGGGAGAATACCGCACGGCGTTCTTCTCGTCGGCCCTCCCGGAACGGGTAAGACGCTTCTTGCAAAAGCTATAGCCGGAGAAGCGGGAGTTCCTTTCTTCAGCATAAGCGGCTCGGATTTTGTCGAAATGTTCGTCGGAGTAGGCGCTTCAAGGGTAAGAGACCTTTTTGCGCAGGGAAAGAAAAGCGCCCCCTGTATAATATTTATAGACGAAATAGACGCTGTCGGAAGACATAGAGGAGCAGGTTTAGGCGGCGGACACGATGAAAGAGAGCAGACGTTAAATCAGCTTCTTGTTGAAATGGACGGTTTCGAGCCCAACGAAGGCGTAATTTTAATTGCGGCTACCAACAGGCCGGACGTTTTAGACCCCGCCCTTCTAAGGCCGGGCAGGTTCGACAGGCAGGTCGTAGTTCCTAAACCCGACATAAAAGGCAGGGAAGAAATATTAAAAGTACATATCAAAGACGTGCCTTTAGATAAAGACGTGAATTTAAAAGTTATAGCAAGAGGAACTCCGGGATTTTCCGGCGCCGACCTTGCAAATATGGTCAACGAGGCCGCACTTTTGGCCGCCAGAAAAAACCAAACGGCTGTTACTATGGCAGACCTCGAAGAAGCTAAAGATAAGGTAATGATGGGAACGGAAAGAAGAAGCATGGTAATTACTGAAAAAGAAAAGAAAGTTACCGCTTATCACGAATCGGGACACACCCTCGTCGCAAAACTTCTTCCAGGAACCGATCCTATTCATAAAGTCACCATAATTCCAAGAGGTATGGCTATGGGGCTTACCCAGCAGCTCCCTATTGACGAAAAACACAATTACGATAAAGAATACCTGCTTAACGAAATAGCTATTTTACTGGGCGGCAGGACGGCGGAGGAAATTATCTTCAATCAGGCGACTACCGGAGCTTCAAACGATATAGAAAGGGCTACCGATATCGCAAGAAAAATGATATGCGAATGGGGCATGAGCGAAAAACTCGGACCCATTACTTTCGGAAAAAAAGAAGAACAGATATTTCTAGGAAGAGAATTCGCCCAGCATAAGGACTATTCGGAATCCACCGCCGTGGCTATCGACGACGAAGTCAAGGAAATTATAACTAAAAATCATGAAAGGGCGAAGGAGATATTAACTACTAATATCGAAATGCTTAACGACCTTGCTTTAAAACTTATAGAAAAAGAGTCTTTAAACGGGAAAGAAATCGATGAAATTATTATCGCACATAAGCCGGATTACAAAACCAACGAAGTTGAAGGCGAAAAGGACGATTCAAGCGATAAAAGCGGCGAAGGCATAGATATCGAAGATTAATTAAATTATTGTATATGAAAGCATATCTCGTAGATATTCTGGACAGCCATATAGCTTTTAACGCATTATCGGACATAGGGGTATCCGGAACGGGCAAAATTATTATGGGAGATAAGCTTAAGTATATAATTATTAAGCTGAAAAATATAAATTCGACAGCGCTGAATATACTTAAGCAGGAAGCTCTCAGCATAGGGGCCGAACTCGCCAATCACAAAGACGTCATAACGGGAAAGATTACGATATCGGATTCTATTTTATTCGGTACGCCCGTACAGTTAAGGATTATCGTAAAAAAAATAAAAACTCAGCAATTCGGTTTAAGCGAATTATCTGCAGAACTCGAAAATATACTTTCGGAATGCGATAAATCTTTTAAAAAATCTAATCCCGCAACGATAAGAACCAAAAAAAACGACATAGTCTTTAACGGAAAAACTTATATAATGGGTATCCTTAATGTTACTCCCGATTCTTTTTCGGACGGAGGCAAATATTCGGATTACTCTTCCGCGGTTAAAAGAGGCGTCGAAATAGAAAAAGAGGGAGCCGACATTATAGATATAGGGGGCGAATCCACAAGGCCGTCGTCTCTGGAAGTCGATATTCAAACCGAAATAGACAGGGTCTGCCCGGTAATAGAAAAATTGTCTAAAACAACGTCTGTCCCTATATCGATTGATACTAGAAAACCGGCGGTCGCAAAAGAAGCCCTGCATGCGGGAGCTTCTATAGTAAACGACGTATCCGGTCTTTCCTTCGACTCCGAAGGAATGGCTAAAGTCCTGAAAGATACCATGGCTCCTTATATTATGATGCATTCCAGAGAGAAATCCCCCGAAAACATGCAAAAAAATTTAGAGGCTTACGACGATATTTTCTATGAGATATTGTCTTATTTTAAAAACAAAATGGAATATCTCGAAACTAAAGGATACGATACCGGCAATATTATACTCGACCCGGGATTCGGTTTCGCAAAATCTATAGACGACAATTATAATATGCTGGCAGGCATTACATCTTTTAAATCGCTTGGAATGCCTGTTCTAGCGGGCGTCTCAAGGAAATCTTTTATAAAACATATAACCGGAAACAATAAAAGCGGAATCTTAAGCGGAAATCTTGCGCTTTCATCATATTTAAAACTTAAAGGCGTCGATATCTTAAGGGTTCACGACGTAAAGCAAACCTCGTCGGCGTTATCTTTATTGGAAAAGGTGATAGCATAGATTATGTTTTCTCTTTTGCAAAATTTCGGATGGCGCGATATAGCGGATATTATTATAGTCGCCTTTATAATATACAGGGCGATAACTCTCATTAAAGGAACCGGCGCGTTTCAGGTATTAGTCGGGCTGATAATAGTATTTGCGGTTTTTTTATTTGCCGTAGTGTTTAAGCTTTATGCAACGGAATACATTTTCGGCAATTTTTTAAGCTCCATTATAATAGTAATAATAGTTCTTTTTAGAAACGAGATAAGAAGGGCGCTGATCGAAGTCGGGAAAAACCCTTTCGCAGTCGCCCAGAATAAATTAGAAAGAGTAAATTTAATCGAAGAAACTTCGAAGGCGGCTTTTGAACTATCCTCAAAAAAAATAGGAGCGATTATAGTCTTTGAAAGAAACGTGTTTCTAGGAGATTATTTAAAAATCGGAGTCAAATTAGACTCTATAATATCTAAAGAGCTTCTTTTAAGCATATTTACTCCGCCTTCGCCTCTTCACGACGGCGCCGTTATTGTTCAAAAGGGCAGGGTTGCCGCCGCTTCCTGCTATCTTCCTCTTTCCACCGATGACAATATAAGCAAAAAATTAGGAACGAGACACAGAGCCGCAATAGGACTTTCCGAACTTACCGATGCGTTTTCGTTAGTTATTTCCGAAGAAAGCGGAAAAATTTCGATTGTCCGCCCCAAAAAAATTTCTACTATAGAAAATATGGAAGATTTGAGAAACCAGCTTTTAAAAAACTTAAAATACCAGTACGACCACGGGCATAGTTTAATAAAATCCGCTTCCGAACTTCTGTTCGGAAAATACGGCGATAAATAAAAATGGGCAAATATTTAGAAAATCTGATTAAAAAAAATTTCTGGCTTAAACTTTTCTCCCTGATTTTTGCCGTTATTATATGGGCTTACGTCGTCGGAGGAACGAAACAGAATGCGGTCTATACGGCTGGATTGACCGTAGAGCATCTTCCTAAAGGATATGCCGTCAGCAATGTACTTCCGGTAAAAATTCATTTAAAACTGCGCGGCTCGAGAATTGCTCTCATGAAACTTGATAAAAAAATTATTTTTAAAATAAACGGATATTCCCTATTAGCAAAAAAAAATACGATAATTTTAGGCAGCGCTTATCTGAATCTTCCTAACGGAGTTAAAATAATTAAAATTCGTCCCCGCATTGTTCCTGTTATAATAAGCAGAATTATAATAAGATATGTCAAGGTCCTTCCGGTAACGGTTGGAACCCTTCCCAAAGGATATATTTTAAGAAGCATAAAGGTATTCCCGCAATACGTCAGAGTAAAAGGACCTAGGGACATAGTAGGACATCTTTCGGTTATAACTACTATGAAAATAAATTTAAACAATATGGGTAAAAATAAATTATTA